>CAZXRS010000068.1:0-9551 GCA_964642635.1 uncultured Bifidobacterium sp.
GGTCATGCGTCCCTGCGGAAAGTTGTAGGTGCGAATACGTTCGCTACGATCGCCGGAGCCGACCAGAGATTTGCGCGTTGCCGCTTCTTTCGCTTGCTGCTCGCGCAGCTGCACGTCCTTGATTCGAGTCGCCAGTACCTTCATCGCCTGCGCCTTGTTCTTGTGTTGGCTGCGGTCATCCTGACATTCGACCACGATGCCGGTGGGCAGGTGAGTGATGCGCACGGCGGAATCCGTCTTATTGATGTGCTGACCGCCCGCACCAGAAGCTCGGAAGGTATCAATGCGCAAGTCGGCGGGGTTGATGTTCACATCCTCGATCTCGTCAGCCTCTGGCATCACTGCGACGGTACACGCAGAGGTGTGAATGCGACCCTGCGCCTCGGTCTCGGGCACGCGCTGCACGCGATGTCCGCCAGATTCGAATTTCAGTCGAGAGTATGCGCCATGCCCGACCACGCGCACGATCACCTCTTTGTAACCGCCGAGTTCCGATGCTGATTCCGACACCATCTCGACCTGCCAGCGTTGCCGCTCTGCATAACGCGTATACATGCGCAGCAGATCGCCGGCAAATAGCGCTGATTCGTCGCCGCCCGTGCCTGCGCGTATCTCCAGAAAGATGTTGCGCTCATCGTTCGGGTCTTTCGGCAGCATCATCTTCTGCAGCTCGATTTCTAGCGTTTCCGAGCGTGATTGAGCGGACAGGAGCTCTTCCTGTGCAAACGCTTTCATGTCTGGATCGGACAGCATGTCTTGTGCGGCGCGGATGTCATCCTGCGCCTGCGTCCATTGCGCATGCACGGCTACCAGCGGCTCCAGTTCCGCATGCTCGCGTGTGAGTTTGCGGTATTGGTCCATGTCGGCAGTTGCGTTTTCCTGAGTCAGCAGCGCGCCGACTTCTTCAAGCCGTTGCGTGAGCTGATCAAGCTTCGCTAGCAGTGAGGGTTTCATCAGGAAAATCGACGGGGAGGGTGTAACGATGCGGCCGTCATATGACGAACGGCCGCGCTAGGCTGCGGTGAAGGCCGCCGCTAGCGCTTGGTGCGGAACAGCTGAGGCAGTAGCTGCGCGAGCCGTGCACGCTCGTCGGCGTCGGCGGTGTGCAGCGCTTGCTGGGGGCCGTGAAGGAATTTCGCGGTTAGGCCTTTCGACAATGCCTCAAGTACGGCGTCGATATCCTCACCCCGGGCCAGCAACTTGCGAGCGCGATCAAGTTCGGCGCGACGCATCTGCTCGCTGGTCTCCTGTAGGTCTTGAATCAGCGGCACGACCGCACGGCTATCGAGCCAGTGCATGAAAGCCTGTACGCGTGTTTCGATGATGGCCTCGGCTTGCGCGACCGCAGATTGCCGGTTCTCGACACCAATCTGCACAGCGGCACCGAGGTCATCGACGGTGTACAGAAACACATCGCTCAGGCGTGAGACTTCGGATTCGATATCACGAGGCACCGCGAGATCGACCATGAAAATAGGCTTGTGTCTGCGCGCCTTGATCGCGCGCTCCACCATGCCCAGTCCGATGATGGGCAAGGTGGATGCGGTGCAGGACACCACGACATCAAACTGTGCAAGCTGGTCCGGCAATTCACCCAAACGCATCGCACGGCCACCGAAGCGATGCGCGAGTATTTCCGCACGCTCCAGAGTGCGGTTCGCGACAGTAATGCTTTTCGGATGTTGTGCGGCGAAATGCGTGATGCAAAGATCGATCATCTCGCCGGCGCCGATGAACAGCACGTTCTGATCCGACAGGCGCGCGAAGATGCGCTCGGACAGCCGTACTGCTGCTGCCGCCATAGAGACGCTGTGGGCTCCGATTTCTGTCGTCGAACGCACTTCTTTGGCGACCGCGAAGGTACGCTGGAACATCTGGTGCAGGTAGGTGCCAAGGCCGCCGGCGGCTTCTGCCTGTCGCACGGCATCTTTCATCTGACCCAGAATCTGCGGCTCGCCCAGCACCATCGAGTCAAGGCCAGAGGCGACGCGGAATGCGTGCCGTACCGCGCCGTCTTGCGGCAGTGCGTACAGGTAGGGGCGCAGTTCAGCGTAGGGCAGTTTGTGGAAATCGGCGAAGAAATGCGCGGTCTGGTCGATCACGGCTTCGATGTCGCCGTCATTCGCGCTGGCGCCGAAGATTTCGGTGCGGTTGCACGTCGACAGGATGGCCGCCTCATGCGGTTGCCGGCTGGCATTCCCGAACCACGCGCACGCCGAGGCCACCGCCTGGCCGAGCTGGTCAGCGGGGAAGGCCACTTTCTCGCGGAGCGAGACCGGAGCCGTGGTGTGGTTAAGCCCGACGGCGAGCAGTTGCATGCGTTGAAAACCCGGGAATTGACGGGGGCTATTATACCTGCGGACCCTGAGGGAATTGGGCATTTCCGGCCAGCGGCTCGAGCTGGTAGCCGTAACTGTAGACCGGCGACAGCCGGTAGCCATTCTCAGGCCTCAGGCCGAGTTTGTTGCGCACCCGGGATACATGGGTGTCCATCGTGCGGGAGCTGAACTCGGCGTCCTTCGGCCAGACCGTTTCATGGATAGTCGCGCGCGAGAGCGGGCGGCCAAGGTTTCGGAAAAACAGTAGGGCGAGGTCGAATTCTTTCTGGGTCAGCGTGACCATCTGTCCGTCCATGAGCAGTCGCGCAGCACGGACGTCAAACGCATAGCGACCGAAGTCTTGAGTGGGTCCGTCCAGTTTGTCAGGCCGCGAGCGAGCGACTAACACCCGTGCGCGAAGCTCAAGGTCGCTGCGGCGTACCGGTCTGACCAGGTAGTCGCAAGTGCCATCGGCCAGCGCGCTGGCCAGTTCGTGTTCTGGTCCGCGTCCGGTAATAACCAGCACCGGTAATGCCGGCCGCCCCTGCCGCAGCTCACGCAGCCGTTGCCAGCCCTCTGATTCCGGCTGCCAGTGCCAGAGCAGCAGGTCGATCTCTTCGCTATCGCGCAGATCAGCTAGCAAGCTGTCGATGCGCGAATAAACCATCGTGTCGTGACGTGCCGTACTCAGCGCTTCTTCGATCAGCGTGCGCTGTTGGGGGTCATTGTCGAGGATGGCAATTCGCATGGAGGGCTGGGCGGTAAATCGATTGTCGATCAAACTATTCGATGACTTTCGCTTTCGTCATGGTTAACGATGGCTAATGGGGTGTCAATGTCGTATGAGCGGTGATCATGAGGTACTTAGCTTGCGTGAGCAATGCATCATTTTGCCTATGTAAAAGTTAGCGCCTCCGCTGCGAAAAGAGCTTGGTCGATGCTAAGGGTGAGATCGGCGGGAAGCCTTCAGGCGGTAGTGACTGTTGCACTTGCCCGACATCGTTCCTGCTTGCTTGCAGGTATTCCGCTTGCGGAGGGGCGCGGTCAATGCTTACCATCTTGGCAACTGCGGGAGATTGCCCGCCGAACTGAGGAGAACATCGATGTCCCAGAACCTGTCCGCCGAACGCCAAAACTCTGCCAATGGCAGCAGCACGTCTGACAACGCCGTGCAGGTCGCGCTGCGCCTGCGGGCCGTTGAGTATTCGGATCGCGCCATCGTATCCAATGTCAGCACCGTCCATGCATCGTCTGGAATGGTGTTTATTGATTTTGGCTTCGTTGAGCAACAGGCCATCGACGAGGTTACACGCGCAGTGCGCTCCGGTGCTCAGAATTCCGCGCAGATCGACGGTCGACTCGAGTGCCGTATTGCGATGGGCTTGGGCGATATCGCGCAGCTGGCGCGACAGCTTCAGCAGGTATTGGCCTCCGTTAGCCAGCAGACCAGCGCTCGCACCGAGACCGGGTCAGCGATGTCTTCAGGCGCGGATATTCACTTGCAGTAATCACCTCAAACAGCCGCCGATTAGGTTCGGCGTACCAGCGTGTGTGGTTTGAGCTTCACTCACAAATCTGGTCGAACAGCAGTCCGCCTAAAGTTTCCGGTGGTGTCGGCGTCCATTCGCCTGTCATCGTCTCTTCGGTCACCGTACCCTTGGCCATAGCGTCGGTATAACGCTGTATGCCGAGCACGCGGCGCTTGCGCGCGCGGCACTGGTACTCGATTGCATACGTGACCGAACGATAGGTTTTGCCGTTTGCATCGGTTGCGGCAGCTTTCAAATCGTGTAGATCCCAGACGAAGGAGATGTCGCCCATCTTGCGCGTGCGCAGGCTATCGAAATACATCGTCGCTGTTTCACTTTCTGTGTAGCGAATCCAGATTTCAGTGCCATAGACTGGCAGCGCGGCAAACAGCAATGCGATCACGGCAGCTTTTTTCATGGGGATGCTTCAAGAGGATGGGCAACCCGCAGTTTGCCAGAGTCGGCACGGGTCCGCCGGCAAGGTATGATGTATCACCTGCTTCCGCCATCAATGGCGGCATTCCTTGATAGTCATCCATGTACGCCCATTCCATCCAGCCCGCGCACTGGCAGAGTGCCGACGAAGGCGGAATATTTGCGCCCGACTATGGTGATGTCTACGCCACCCGCAGCGGTGCATGGGGGCAGGCGAGTACCGTGTTCATCGATGGCTGTGAACTACGCGAGCGCTGGTCGCAGCGCGGCTGTATTCGCTTGCTTGAGAGTGGTTTCGGGCTAGGCGTAAATTTTCTTGCCACCTGGCTCAGTCTGCTCGAAAGCGGCGGTAGCGCGCGACTACATTACGTCTCGATAGAAAAACATCCGTTCACACAGAGCGATCTGCGTGCAGCGCTTGAGATCAGCATCTCGGTGGCACCAGCGAACAGTGTGACGACACTGCGCAAGCTGGCCGATCGTCTGATCGCGCAGTGGCCGCCGCTAATCGCGGGCTTTCACACGCTGGAACTGGACTCGCAAGTCACATTGACGCTCGCGTTCGGTGATATCGCGGACGTCTTGCCGCGCGTGGCTGGTCGTTTCGACGCATTTTTCCTTGACGGTTTTGCGCCAGATCGTAATCCGCAGATGTGGTCTACATCCATCTTGTCACAACTAACCGTGTTGTGTGCGCCGGAGGCTCGGCTGTCGAGCTGGTGCGTCGCTGGCGCGGTCAGGCGCACGCTTGCAGATGCGGGTTTCATCGTCAGCAAGCGCCCGGGTTTTGGTGGTAAACGCGATGCGCTCGCTGCGCAATGGCCTGGCAGCCGTGCAGTGACAACATTACCGTCGCTAGCGATTGTGATCGGCGCGGGTATTGCCGGTGCTGCTGCCGCGCGACAGCTGGCTCGACGAGGCATGGCTGTCACCGTGCTGGAGCGAGAACAGCCCGCGAGTGGGGGTTCTGGTAATTCCGTAGGTATCGTCAGACCTGAGCCGGGTGGCACGACGAACCCCATCACTGAGCTCACGGCAGCGGGTGTGACCTGGTTGCGGCGATGGATGGCGCACAGCGGCAGCGGTGTTCGTCATGATTGGTGTGGTGTGATTCGCATCGCACGCGACGAGCGCAAGCGCGACAAGATGTCCGCGCAGGCAGCGATAGTCGACGACAGCTGGCTGATGGAAGTCGATGTAGCGACGGCGGCGCGGCTGTGTGGTGCGACGCCCGCTGAACGCGGATTCCATCTGCCCCAGGCAGGTTGGATATCGCCGCCGGCACTGGTCAAAGCGATGCTGGAAGACCCTTTGATTTCAGTGCAAAGTGGGGTCGAGGTGTTGAGTATCGAGCGTGTTGATAAGTCCTGGCGAGTAGCGCTTGCCAATGGCACGGCAATGGAAGCTCCATTGGTGGTGCTTGCTACGGCATTTGATAAAGATCTCGGGCCACTACGTTTCACGATTGGCCGCGCGCGTGGACAGTTATCGCAATTGCGCGAGCGCAGCGATCACCCTTTATCGATGGTGGTTTGTCGCGACGGCTATATATCGCCGGCCGTTGACGGCTGGCACACGATAGGTGCGACTGTTCAGCATGATGATGATGAAGCTTCTCCGCGTCTCAGCGACGACGAGGAAAATTTCCACAGGCTGCAACGCCTGATCCCCGATTTTGCGGAACAAGCGTCACCACTGCAAAGCGGCCGTGTCGGCTGGCGTGCGACTACTCAGGATCGGGTGCCTTTAGTTGGCAAAATCACTGATGGACTGTACGCGAGCCTTGCGCATGGTGCGCGAGGCATCACCTGCGCCCCACTGTGCGCAGAATTTCTGGCGGCGATGATTTGTGATGAGCCGTTGCCCCTCGGCAGGGAATGGATTCAGCGATTCGACCCCTTGCGGATGAGCGTAGGGTAATGGAAAGCTTGCGGCGCGTTAGCTGAACAGGTTTGCGAGCTCTATCCCCGGATCGTCCGCGCGCATGAACGCTTCGCCAACGAGAAAGGCATGCACGTCGTGGTCACGCATGCGCAAAACGTCGTCGCGCGTGCGGATCGCTGATTCGGTAATCACCAGCTTGTCCGGCGAAATCCGCGGTAGTAGTCGAATGGTTGTGTCGAGCGTGGTTTCGAATGTACGCAAGTTGCGGTTGTTGATGCCGAGTAGCGCGGTCTTCAGTGTCAGCGCAGCGTCGAGCTCCTGTTCATCATGCACCTCGACCAGTACATCCATGCCGGTGTCATGTGCACAGGCCTCGAGCTCGCGCATCAGTCCCGTGTCAAGCGCAGCAACGATCAACAAGATGCAGTCTGCACCCCAGGAGCGCGCCTGATAGATCTGGTAAGGATCGATGATGAAATCCTTGCGCAATGCCGGAATGCCGCACGCGGCACGCGCTGCCTTCAGATACTCTGGTGCTCCCTGAAAGAATTGTTCATCCGTCAGTACCGACAGGCAGGCAGCGCCATGCTTTGCGTAACTGGCCGCGATCTCGGCCGGACGGAAATCTTCGCGCAGCACGCCTTTGGATGGCGACGCCTTTTTTACCTCGGCGATCACACCGGCTTTACCCGCAGCGATTTTTCCGCGAAGGCTGGACTCGAAGCCTCGAATCTGAGCGCGAGCTTCACTATCGCTCTCCACCTCGCGGCGCAGACTCGCAAAGTCCTGCCGCTTCTTCGCCACGGCAACTTCTTCTGCCTTCACGTCAAGAATTTTGTTCAGTATGTCGGACATGCTCAGGGTTCTCGTTATTTCGCTGCGCAGGACTGCGTGAATTTTGCATATTGCTCCAGCTTTGCACGCGCGGCACCCGAAGCGATCGCTTCGCGCGCGCGATGAACACCATCGCTGATATTCGAGGCGACGCCGGCAGCGTACAGTGCAGTACCCGCATTCAGGATGACGATATCGCGCGCCGCACCGGCGGTGTTGTCCAGCGCCTCGCGAATTTTTGTAATCGATTCAGCGGCACCATCGACTTTCAAATGGCGGCTGGACGTCATCTGCAGGCCAAAATCTTCCGGATGAATGTCGTATTCACGGATCTCGTCGTTTATCAGTTCAGCGACCATGGTTGCCGCACCGAGTGATACTTCATCCATGTTGTCGCGCGCCCATACGACCAGTGCATGCTTTGCACCGAGTCGTTGCAGCACACGTGCCTGTATGCCAACCAGATCGGGATGGAACACGCCCATCATGATGTTCGGCGCGCCAGCCGGATTGGTTAGCGGACCCAGAATATTGAAGATGGTGCGTACGCCGAGTTCCTTACGCACAGGTGCAGCATGTTTCATCGCCAGATGATGATTCGGTGCGAACATGAAGCCGACGCCAGTCTCGGCGATCGCGTCGGCAACCTGTGTCGGTTGTAGATTGATGTTAACGCCCAGAGCCTCGAGCGCATCGGCGCTGCCTGACGACGATGACACGCTGCGGCCGCCATGCTTGGCTACGCGTGCGCCGGCAGCAGCGGCGACGAACATCGACGCCGTCGAAATATTAAACGTGTGCGCGCCGTCACCACCGGTACCAACGATATCGACCAGGTTCTCCTGATTCGCGACCTCGACCTTGGCAGCGAATTCGCGCATCACCTGTGCTGCTGCGGCTATTTCGCCCACGGTTTCTTTTTTGACCCGTAGTCCCATGGTGAGTGCAGCGATCATCACCGGCGACATTTCACCACCCATAATCTGGCGGAACAGCGCGAGCATCTCGTCGTGGAAAATCTCGCGATGTTCGATACAGCGCAGTAGCGCCTGTTGCGGCGTTAGTGTCATGGTCATCTCCGTCAGGTCTTCAGGAAATTCTGCAGCAGCGCATGGCCGTGCTCGGACAGAATGGATTCCGGATGGAACTGGACGCCCTCGATCTGGAATTCCTTGTGCCGTACGCCCATGATCTCGCCGTCGGCAGTCCATGCAGTCACCTCGAGGCAGTCGGGCAGCGACGCGCGCTCAATCGCTAATGAGTGATAGCGGATGATGGTGTATGGACTAGGCAAGCCTGCGAATACACCGACACCGGTATGCTCAATCGGCGAGGTCTTGCCATGCATGACCTCTTTCGCACGAATGACCTTGCCTCCGAATGCTGCGCCTATGCTTTGATGACCCAGGCATACGCCGAGTATCGGTTTCTTGCCGGCGAAATGTTTGAGCACTGGCACCGACACACCAGCTTCATGCGGCGTGCACGGACCTGGCGATATGCAGATGCGAGTCGGGTTGAGTTTTTCGATGTCCTCGAGCGTGATCTCGTCATTCCGGTAGGTGCGCACATCCTCGCCGAGCTCACCGAAGTACTGCACGAGGTTGTAGGTGAACGAGTCGTAATTGTCGATCATTAGCAGCATGTCAGATCTCCCCGTCCAGGCCGTCTTGTACTTGTTCGGCTGCCCGCAACACCGCACGAGCCTTATTCTCGGTTTCTAGCCATTCCATTTCAGGAACCGAATCAGCCACGACCCCCGCGGCTGCCTGTGCATACAGCATGCCGTCTTTGATCACGCCGGTACGAATTGCAATCGCGAGATCCATTTCGCCGCCGAAGGACAGATAGCCGCAGGCACCGCCATAGATGCCGCGCTTAACGGGCTCGAGTTCGTCGATCAGTTCCATCGCACGCACCTTTGGTGCGCCGGATAGCGTGCCGGCCGGGAAGGTTGCGCGTAAAACATCCAAATTGCTCATGCCATCTTTCAGCGTGCCTTCGACATTGGAGACGATGTGCTGTACGTGCGAATATTTTTCAATCACAAATTTGTCGGTGACTTCGACACTGCCGATCTCAGCAATACGTCCGATGTCATTACGCGCGAGATCGATCAGCATCACATGCTCGGCGATCTCCTTGGGATCGGCGAGGAGTTCTTCTGCGAGTTTCGCGTCTAGCTCGGGTGTCGCGCCGCGCGGCCGGGTGCCGGCCAGCGGACGAATGGTGACCTTGCGTTGCCCATCGTTCAGGCTCTCGTTGCGCACCAAAATCTCCGGTGAGCTGCCGACGATCTGCATGTCGCCGAAGTTGTAGAAGTACATGTAGGGCGAAGGATTCAGCGAGCGCAGTGCACGATACAGCGACAGCGGTGAATCAACATACGGCTTGCGAATGCGCTGCCCGACCTGCACCTGCATCAGATCGCCAGCCATGATGTATTCCTTCGCTTTTAGCACCGCCTTCAGGAAGTCTTCTTTCTTGAAGTCGCGAATGGATTCGGTGCGTACCGACGCCGAAGTCACTGGCACGTCCACCGGACGCTGCA
>CAZXRS010000069.1:0-9462 GCA_964642635.1 uncultured Bifidobacterium sp.
TATGCTCACTGTTCAAGCGATTTCGGGTCCTTAACGCGTTGCTGAGTAAGACTTGTCATTCTCCCGAACTGGGCGCTGATCAGGAATTCATCCACAGCAGCCCGGGTAGCTTCCTTGGTCTTACCACCTCGAACGCTGTTGACAATAAGTTCATCAGCCACCTTAATCAACACTTCCACAGGCAATTCATCCGAAAGAACCGGCGGCCTTTTGCGCAACTCTTGGCGCAAGTCAAAGATGATTTTATTTTGATCTAGCAATTGATCAAGACGAAGCCTTCCTGGAAGTTGGAATTCCTGGGATTTGATACGTAAGTCTATCAAGCTATGGTTAGCCAACTGAATCGTATTCGTCAGCCGATCGGCAAAATTTATCAAAGTGTTTTGGTTTTGCGCCCCTTTGCATTCCACAAATAGGCTTCTAATTTCTGGAAATAACCGGATAAGACCATCAATCACCGATAGCTCTGCCTCATTAAACTTGAGCGTTGTGATATTAAAAGTTTTCACATTCTTGAATTCATGAAATCTTTTGAGAACATCAAGAATGCACGCCGTCGATTCTTCAGAATCTGTGAAACTGAATATTATTTTATTTTTATTGCCCTCGGTTTCTAATCCACCTAGCAACTGTAGATAGGTATTCTTATATACATTCTTCTCGGCGCTAACATATATTGCAGAAATGTTGTCCAAAATTTTCTGCGCCGGCGTATAAGCTTGGCCGGCAGCCTTGCGGAGCCATACTGACGCCTGCGAAACATCTTGTTCGACACTCCTTCCAGACATATACATTTTTCCCAAGCTTGTACACGCAAGTGCATGATCTTTTTCAGCGGCCTTGCGATACCAAAATATCGCCATTTGATCATTCCTGCTTAAGTATTCTCCGCCTTCGTAAAGATAACCTAATGTTGTTTCAGCATCAGCATTACCATGATCTACTGCCTTCCAAAAAACTTGTTTTGCATAATTCAGACATAGCTCGAAGCCTTCATGATTTCGGTACATGCACCCCAACTTAATCAGAGCAGAATCATCGCCATTGTTTAATGCTTTACGATACCAATCTACCACCAGCTGAATATTCTTATTAACACCCTTACCCTTCTCATAAAGCCCCGCAAGTTCTTCCTGTGCAGATGAATTGCCTTTCTCGGCAGCCTTGCGGAACCATTTCGCCGCCACAGCGTCGTTCTCTTCAACGCCGTCGCCATTTAAATACAGCATCCCGATTTCAAACTGTGCACTTGCATCTCCTTGCTCGGCAGCCTTGCGGTACCAGTCCGCCGCCACGGCGCAGTTCTCTTCAACGCCAAGGCCATTCCAATACATATGGCCCAGGTTTGTTTGTGCGAATGCATCTCCTTGCTCGGCAGCCTTTCGGTACCACTCTGCTGCCTGATTGAGATCCTTTTCGACACCATTACCGCTTTCATACATTTCCGCCAATGCTGTCTGCGCGCGCGCATACCCTTGATTGGCCGCTTTGAGACACCACTTTTTCACCAACTCGACGTCGCGATCGACGCCGGCACCATTCAGATAAAGCAACGCCAAGTTTGTTTGCGCGCATGCATCACCTTGCTCGGCGGCCCTTCGATACCACTCTGCAGCTTGCGAATAATCCAACGTGGCACCTCTACCATATTCGAGCATTACCCCAAGGTTTCTCTGCGCGATTGGATGGCCTTGCTCGGCCGCTATGCGATACCAAACCTCCGCCTGCGTGAAACTCTGTGCGACACCTATACCTGCCTCGTATTTCAGCCCTAAGCAGTACTGCGCATGTGTGTCGCCTCGCGCGGGCATTGGCCCGAGCCAACTTGTAGCTGGTCGATACCCGGACTGTGCCGAGAGTAAAAACCAGTACTGGGCTTTATCAAAATCTTTAGCTTTCAGGGCTTCCACGCCTTGCAAAAACTGGGCTTCAGGATGGACGATAGGCAGTGCGGCATTGATAATCTCTGAGCGGCCCGGCTCACCTGCTGCGCGGACAACAAGCTTCGGATTACTCGTCGGTTCGTTATTTGGCTCTGTCGATGAGAAAACACCGGAAGCAAGCGCCGGCGACTGCGTTGCTTCGGTATTTAGGCTGCCATCTGGGAGTGTTATCGGCCTAGGTGCTAGCGAGACAGTCGGCTGGATGGATGCCGCAGATTCGGGAACATTTGCAGGCACGGGTGGGCTGTCAGGATTATCCGATTGGCTGCCAGCGCCTTCACCGACACTCGTTTTGCTTAGAGTTCGTTTCATTACCAGATCCTCGCAAATTGGAGAACCATTTTAGTGATCTGGTAATTAAATAGTTTCAAAAACTATCCGGTTCATTGAACTATGCTTACTACCTGAATTTGAGGTGACTACGCCACGCTATGGCTCTGCCTCAGGCTTCCAGCGTTTCAGCAGCAAAGCGTTCGTCACCACGCTGACCGAGCTGAAGGCCATTGCCGCGCCTGCAATCACCGGATTCAGTAACCCCAATGCAGCCAGCGGGATCCCGACAAGGTTGTAAATGAAAGCCCAAAACAAGTTCTGCCGGATTTTTGCGTAGGTACGACGCGAAATACCAATGGCATCAGCCACCAGGGCCGGGTCGCCACGCATCAAGGTGATGCCAGCGGTATGCATCGCGACATCGGTACCCGAGGCCATCGCGATACCGATGTCAGCAGCGGCTAGTGCCGGCGCATCGTTAATGCCATCGCCGACCATGGCTACCGTTCCATAGTGCTTCTTGAATTCAGCGATCAGCGCAGCCTTGTCGCCGGGTAGTACCTGCGCATGGAATTCTTCGACGCCAATTTTCTGCGCCACTGCATATGCGGCGCCTTGGCTATCACCGGTGACCATGATTGAGCGTACGCCGAGTGCATCGAGCTTTTGAATTGCGGTATGTGCGCTAGGCTTTATGGTGTCGCCGAATGCGAGCATGCCGGCAAGGTGCATACCTGAGGAGTCACGCAGTGCGAGCCAGGACACAGTGCGTCCAGCTCTCTCCTGCTCTGCTGCGAACGAGGCGCCCTGCGTGGCATCGACCGCCAGCTCTTCCATCAGCCTTGTGTTGCCGAGATAAACAGTCTGACCGTCAACTTCAGCCTGCACGCCACGTCCCGGCAAGGCTTTTGAGTTCGATGCTGGTAGTAACGGTAGCGCACCCAAAGCAGCGCGTTGCATCACTGCTTTCGCCAGCGGATGGTCACTGTGCTGTTGCACAGCCTGCGCGAGTTGCAGCACACGCTCTGTGGGCAATGCAATGCCTTCAAGCGCAATCACTGCGGGCTTTCCCTCAGTGAGCGTACCGGTCTTGTCGAATGCAACCACATTGATCCCATGCGCGATCTCGAGCGCTTCGGCATCTTTGATCAGGATGCCGTGCCGCGCGGCGACACCGGTGCCGGCCATAATGGAAGTCGGTGTTGCTAGCCCCAACGCACATGGACACGCGATGACCTGTACGGCGACCGCGTTCAGCACGGCCTGTTGCCAGTCACCGGTTAACCATCCCCAGCCGATCAGCGTGACCAACGAGATAAACAGCACTACCGGTACGAACACGCTGCTGACTTGGTCGACGAGTCGCTGTATCGGTGCCTTCGCCGCCTGCGCATCTTCGACCATGCGGATGATCTGCGAGAGCATGGTGGCACCGCCCACTGCCGTTGCGGTGAACAGCAGCACGCCTTCCTGATTGATGGCGCCACCGGTGAGTTTGTCACCGACGGACTTGGCCACCGGCAGGCTCTCGCCGGTCAGCAGGGATTCATCGAGATGGCTACTGCCCTCAATGATCACGCCGTCGACGGGTACGCGATCACCAGGGCGCACGACGACGAGGTCACCGACCTGCACCGCATCGATCGGCACGTTTACATCGACACCATCGCGCAGCACGATCGCCTCAGTGGCGCGCAATGATTCGAGGGCGCGTAACGCAGCAATGGTTTGCTGCTTTGCTCTGGCCTCAAGCCATTTGCCCAACAAGACCAGTGTGATCACGACCGCCGATGATTCGAAGTACAGGTGCGTATGACTGCCGTGCAGCAGCATCAGATAGACAGACAGACCGTATGCGGCGCTGGTACCGATCGCAACCAGCAAGTCCATATTGCCGGAGCCTGCCTTCAATGCACCCCATCCGGCACGATAGAAACGAGCGCCGAGCCAGAACTGTATCGGTGTAGCGAGCAGCCATTGGAGCCAACTCGGCAGCATCCAGTCTGCGCCTGCGGCCAGACCCAGCATGGGTATGACTAACGGCAATGACAGCATGGATGAGATCGCGACCGGCCACCAGTCGGGTAAGGCCGAGACCGGCTTGCCCACGGGTTTCGCCTCAGCGGGCGACGCGTCATAACCGGCTTTACGCACGGCGGTCACCAGCGTCGCTACCGGAATTGGCTTGCTTGCATGAACGGTGGCTTTTTCGGTGGCAAGATTCACCGAGGCTGATACAACGCCAGGCACTCTGCTCAAGACCTTCTCCACACGACTAACGCAGGACGCGCATGTCATGCCTTCCACCTTGAGGGTGTAGTCGGCAACGCTCGGAGAATTCAGCATGGTTTCCATATCGGACCTTGAGGGCGCAGGCGAATATCTAGAATATCCTAACCCTGCAGCTGCACCATGCTCATCGGGCCGGCAAACTCCATTCCCTGCGTAGCAACTTGTCCAGCCAAAATGCTCCGATTAGCGTCTTGACGTCAGTGATTCGACCCAGGCGAACCCATTCCATCAATTCTTCTGGTGTTGCGGTGATGAGCTCAAGGAATTCCTCATCATCCAGCTTTTGCTCACCGGCCGTGAGACCCTTCGCCAGAAAAATATCGAGGTGCTCGTCGGAATACGCAATCGCGTTATGAATGGTGCAGACAAATTGCCAGTCAGAGGCAGAGTAGCCGGTCTCTTCCTGCAGTTCGCGTTGCGCACACTGCAGTGGGTCTTCACCGTATTCGAGTTTGCCGGCGGGCAGTTCGATAAAGACCTGATCATTCGGATAGCGATACTGCCGCTCCAGCAGCACGCGACCATCGGGCAGCAAGGGAATAATCACGACCGCACCCGGATGCCGGAAGTATTCTCGCGTGGATTCGCCACCGTCAGGCAGTCGAACGAGATCTTTGCGTACTTTCAGCAGCTTGCCGTCAAACACAAGGTCGCTACTGATCAGGGTTTCCTTCAGATGCTGGTCCATACCAGACTCCGTGGCAGCTTATGTCGTACGCCTGCGCAAGTAGCGATGCACGAAGCCCGGAAAGCCAAGCACCAGATACAGGCAGACTGTCACCGCATAGAACTGCCAGCCCTGAGGAAATGCATTGCCCTGCGAAGATTCAATAACGTGCGCAATGCCGAGCAGGATTGCATACAGCAGTAACAGCTCGAAGATACGCACGAAACCGGACTTAGTGCCCTGTTTCATGCGAATGACCCCGAACAGGGAGTCGGTAAAAAATGGGAAATTCGCGAAGACCGCCATCAATACGATAACGATCCAGCTGGCAGAAGCAGTATTCAAGAGAGGCCCGATCTCAGGTCAGCAAAGTTTGTGCGACAGCATACACACAAGCGGCCATGAGCGGGCCCGGCAATACGCCAAGCAGCACGACTGCCAGACCGTTGAGAGACAGCATGGCACGCATGGAGCCGGAGGCCTCGATCGGCGCGGTATCCGCAGGCTCGTCGAAGTACATGACCTTCACGACCCGCAGGTAGTAGTACGCGCCGACCAGCGACGCCATCACCGCGAAGATCACCAGCCACAGATAACCCGCCGCCAGCGCTGCTTGCAGTACGGCGAGTTTCGCGTAGAAGCCAACCATGGGCGGCACGCCTGAGAGCGACAACAGCAAAATCATCATGACCGCGGCAAACCACGGACTGCGTTGGTTGAGGCCCTTGAAGTCATCAATGTTCTCTGCCTCGAAACCATTGCGGGTCAGCAGCAGGATCAGCGCGAAGCTGCCCAGTGTCGTAAGCACATACGTAATGACATAGAACATGGACGAGCTATACGCATTCGTCGCCGACTCGACAGTGCTGCCGGTGAAAACACCGGACAGCAAGCCCAGCAACAGGAAACCCATATGCGAGATGGTCGAGTACGCCAGCATGCGCTTGATATTGGTCTGCGCAATGGCGGTGATATTACCCACCGCCAGCGAGATGACGGCCATCACGATCATCATCTGCTGCCAGTCTGCCGACAGGGCGCCAAGGCCTTCGACCAGCACACGCATCGCTACCGCGAACGCAGCCAGCTTAGGCGCACCACCGATCAGCAGCGTGACCGAGGTCGGCGCGCCCTGATAGACGTCTGGTGCCCACATATGGAAAGGCGCTGCTGACAACTTGAACGCTAACCCGGACACGATGAACACCAGGCCCAGCACCAGCACCATCTTGTCTGCCTTGCCGGCTGCGATGACTTGTGCAACCTTGCCCAGGTCGATCGTTCCGGTTGCACCATAGACCATCGAAATCCCATAGAGCATGAAGCCGGAGGCCAACGCACCCAGTACGAAGTATTTCATTGAGGCTTCGGTGGATACGGCATGGTCGCGGCGTAGCGCTACCAACGCATACAGCGACAGCGACATCAGTTCGAGGCCCAGATAGATCACGAGGAAGCTATTCCCAGAGATCATGATCATCTGGCCGAGCAAGGTGAGCATCGCGAGTACGTAGAACTCTCCGGACAGATTCCCGCCCAGCATGCCGCGCTGATTGGAGTACTGCCGCGCATAGACCAGAGTCACAAAGGTCGCAACCGCCGCAAAAAACTTCAGCAGGCTAGCCATGGGATCCAGCACATAGCTGTGATTAAACGCATAGCTGGTGCCGGGCACAGAAAAATCACCAATGGCGATCACCGCGGTGACGGCCACTACGAGCAGCGACAGTCGATGGCTCAGCGGCGTTTTCTCTTCGTTCGCCAATAACCCGGCGAGCATCACCACCATCGTAGCAACGGCGAGGAAGATTTCTGCGCCGGCCAGTCCGTAATTCAGTTCAGTCATGTCGGTTACCTGCCTTATTGCGGAATCTTGCTGTGGGCCACATGCTGCAACAAATCGACCACCGAGGTTTGCGTGAGGTCGGTGAACGGCGCCGGGTAAACGCCCATCCACAGGGTCGCTATCGCAAGGATGCCGAGAATCAGGAACTCGCGCATCGACAGGTCTTGTAGCGCGGCGACGTTCGCATTACCGATCTCACCGAACACCACGCGCTTGACCAGCCACAGCGAATACGCAGCACCGAGGATCAGCGCGGTCGCAGCGAGCACACCAATCCAGAAATTGAATTTCACCGAACCGAGGATCACCATGAATTCACCGATGAATCCCGACGTACCCGGCAAGCCGGCATTGGCCAGTGAGAACAGCACAAAGAAGGCGGCAAACCGTGGCATGGTATTGATCACACCGCCATAGTCAGCAATCTCGCGAGAGTGCAGGCGGTCATAAAGCACACCGATACACAGGAACATCGCACCGGATACAAAGCCGTGCGAAATCATCTGCATCAGACCGCCCTGCACCGCCATTTCACCAAATACAAAGAAACCCAAGGTCACGAAACCCATATGAGCGATCGATGAATAGGCCACCAGCTTTTTCATGTCCGCCTGTACCAGCGCGACCAGTCCGATATAGATCACTGCGACCAGCGACAGCGCAATCACCAAACTGGAGAGCGCGTGACTCGCATCCGGCGTGATCGGCAGCGAGAACCGCAGAAAGCCGTAGCCACCAAGTTTTAGCATGATGGCCGCCAGCACCACCGAGCCGCCAGTCGGTGCTTCAACGTGCGCATCCGGAAGCCAGGTGTGAACCGGCCACATCGGCACCTTGACCGCGAACGCCATCAGGAACGCAAGGAAGATGAGTTTCTGTGCCGACAGCGCGATGGGTAACTGGTGCCAAGCCAGAATGTCGAAACTGCCTGACTGCAGGTACAGCCAGATCAGCGCCACTAGCATCAGCAGCGAGCCGAGGAAGGTATACAAGAAGAATTTGATCGCTGCGTACACGCGACGCGGGCCGCCCCATACGCCGATGATGATGAACATCGGGATCAGCGTCGCCTCGAAGAACACATAAAACAGCATCGCGTCTAGCGCACAAAACACACCGATCATCACACCCGACAGAATCAGGAAGGCGCCCATATACTGAGCCACGCGCTTCTCGATCACTTCCCAGCCAGCGAGCACCACCATCACCGTGATGAATGCTGTCAACGGAACGAACCACAACGACAAGCCGTCAATGCCCAAAGCGTAGTTCACGTTAAAGCGTGCTATCCACGATGCCTTCTCGACAAACTGCATGCCATGTGCGGCAGCATCAAAGCGGGCAACCAGCGGCAACGTAACCAGGAAGCTGACGATAGCGCCAAGCAGGGACAGGACACGACTCTGCGTGGGCTTGGCGTCGCTGCCTGTTGCCAGTACCAGCGCGCCAAAGGCGATCGGCACCCAGATCGCTAGGCTAAGGAGAGGAATAGTTGACTGCATAGTGTTTGTTGTTCTCTGGCTGCGGGACGCGGTAGGATCAGTGCTTCATCAGCAAATAACCGAGATAAAGTGCAACGGCCACGATCATCGTGAACGCATAGTGATAGATGTAACCGGTCTGGAAGGTGCGCGTGACGGTGGCAAACCATCCAACTACACGCGCGCTGCCATTTACTGCCAGACCATCGATCAGCATCCGATCGCCCACCGACGACAGACCACCCCCGACCACGCGCGCGCCAGCGGCGAATACGACTTCATTGATTTTGTCCATGTAGTACTTGTTGTCGAGCAGCGTGTAGATGCTCTTGAACTTGTCGTAGAACCAGGCCGGGACTTTCGGATTGACCATGTACGCGTAGTACGCACTTGCCACCCCGGCCAGAGCGAGCCAGAACGGTAAAGTGGTCAGCGCATGTAGTCCCATGTCGACCGGGCCATGAAACTCTGCGGCCAGCTCGTGCATCGCGTGATGGTTCTCACCGACGAACACTACGCCCTTGAAGAAATCGCCGAACAACATCGGGCCAATTGTGATGAATCCGATGAACACCGACGGAATCGCCAGCAGCACCAGCGGCAGCGTGACCACCCACGGCGCTTCGTGCGGCTTCTCACCCGGCGCGAGACCATGATGCTCATCGCCATGGTGATCGTCATGGGCATGGTGCGCTTTACCAAAGCGCTCTTCGCCATGGAAGACGAGGAAGTACATGCGGAAGGAATAGAACGCGGTGACAAATACGCCGGCCAGCACCGCAAACTGCGCAAAGCCACTGCCGGCAATATGCGAGGCACTCACGGCTTCAATGATCGAATCCTTCGAATAAAAACCAGAGAAGAACGGCGTGCCAATCAGCGCCATCGAACCGAGCAGACTGGTGATCCAGGTCACGGGCATATATTTCGACAGGCCACCCATATTGCGGATGTCCTGAT
>CAZXRS010000070.1:0-9402 GCA_964642635.1 uncultured Bifidobacterium sp.
ACGCTACGCAAGAAAGCGATCGAGACCAGCGATCAGGTTCAGGGCTTGCTATCGCGAGACTATCTGGCAAGGGCCGATACCTCCCTGTCAGTGCGCGTGGCTCAGGTGAGGTCGGGTAAAGACGTATTAGGACAAGGCCGTCTGGATGCGCGACTGGCGAAAGGTCGCGCCGAGATCGGTGCCGCCCTCACGAGTATGCCGGATGGACAGGCAACGCTCAATCTCTCCTATGAGCCTCGCGAGAAAGAGGTTCTTACGGATCTCAATATGAATATTCAGCGCTTTGACTATGGCGTGATCGGTCGCCGTCTGAAACCCGACAGCGATCTCGGCGGCCAGTTCAGCGTGAAGGTGGATTTGCGATCGCGCGCACCGAAGCTGTCGCAGTTGATGGCGCATGGTAATGGTCGTATCGATATGGCGGTGTGGCCCGAAAAGCTTCGTTCTGGTGTATTCGATCTGTGGGCCGTCAATCTGTTTGTGGCGCTGTTGCCGACACTCGATCCATCCAATGAATCTGTCATTAACTGTGCAGTCGGCCGCTTCCGACTGAATGATGGCAAGCTCGTGCAAGATCAACTAGTGATCGACACCAGCCGTATGCGAGTCAGCGGCAAGGCCGAGGTAGATTTTCGTCAGGAGCGTGTGAAGATGCGCTTGCAGCCTCAGGCTAAGACAGCCCAATTCCTGAGTCTCGCAACGCCGGTTGAGGTGAACGGTCAATTCGATGACTTCAGCATTGGCCCCAATCCGGGCGATCTTCTGCAAACCGTGGCGAGGCTCGCAACATCGGTGGTGTGGGTGCCGATACAGAAACTGTTCTCACCCAAGGTGCCGCAAGATGGCGGTGATGTTTGTCGGGTCAAGTTCTAGTCACCGAGTCTCAGAGGTCGGGTGCGCCCTCGACGGGCTTTTCCCAGGTCTTGATCAACCATCCGGCCGCATCGTACTCGCGCATCATCGATGCCAGCACTTCAGATTGCAATCGGCTCGCGATGAGATTTTTGCGCGCTTGCTTCAGTCGGTGGGTGACGGAGCCGGTGTGGTCTCTAGCTCGACAAGTTCGCCGTGTGACCGCCTCACGCAGGCCATGGTCTTGTCCCAAAACGCGACTCCGCTTCCGCCATACTTGAGGGGCAGGCGCAGCATCTTGCGATGAGTGCGCGCGAGAGCGCTCTGAAGCGTTTCATTCATGAGGCCCTGTCGTTCAAGCTCCAGGAAAGCCTCACAATTGGCCGCTATTTCGTCACGCGTGATATCGGTCGCATGTGCGCATTCATGATAAAAAATGAAATCAAGCATGTGCGGGTCGTTCTGCCGTATCGATTTCACAGTGACCGTGTCAAAGTAGATGACCGGCCAGCCATCCTGATCGTGCCGAACCACAGCCGCTGCGCCACCCAGTTCCGGATGGCGGTCGCCGGCATCACCATGTCCGAGCCATACCTCGCGTGTGACGCGCCGCTCGCCATTGCGCTCTACTTCACATTGCACTAGCACGCCATCTGAGCGATCGAAGGCCATAGCAGTCGAGCCAAGTGTCAGCCCAAATAGCAGGAGAAATGCGGCGCGCATTGGCGGCTAACTCAGGGGCGGTGCGGCGCAACCGGCAGTTGCGGCGCCTGCGCGAACTGCTTGGGCACCTCGCCAGTCAATGTGCCGAGGAAAGCAACGATCTGCTTCACGTCTTCATCAGACAGCTGCCGACCCAGCTGCAGCCGACCCATGATGCGCACGGCATCATCGAGCTTAGCGACCGAGCCATCATGAAAGTAGGGCGGTGTCATCGCCACATTGCGCAGCTGAGGCACTTTAAACACCCACATGTCTTCTTCTTTGCCGGTGTCATGGAACTTGCCTTTATCGCGGCCTTTGAGCTGCGGCATTTCTACACTGCCGGTGGCCTTCCAGTAGTCCTCAGTCAGACCGAACTTCTGGAAGCTCTGGCCGCCGACCGTTGAGCCATTGTGGCAGCCAGCGCATCCATAGCTGATAAATTTGTCCATGCCTGCTTTGGCCTCGGCACTGATAGCGCGCATATCGCCCTTGAGGTAACGATCGAAGGGCGCAGGTGTGAGTAGCGTGCGTTCGAAGGCGCCGATGGCGGTCGCCCAGTTCTCTGCGCTGACAGCGTCTTTCTCATTCGGAAAGGCTTCATCGAACAACGGCTGGTAGCCCAGCTCGCGTAGGCGTGCCTCGGCGTCTTCAAAGGTCTTGTTACCGTAAGCGAAGGGACTGGTCAGCGCCTTCATCGCTTGCTCTTCGACGCTGACGCGGTTACCGCCATAGTGCTGCGCAACCAATAGCGGCGTGTTGAACACGGTATGGGCATTGCGCGGCATCCTGACACCATAGACACCGATCGACTGTGGCAGCGAGTCAGCGCCATAGTAGGTAGGGTTGTGGCAGCTGACGCAACCGGTACGTCCGTCGACCGATACGCGGGTTTCGAAAAACAGCTTTCGACCGAGCTCGACCCTTGCCTTTGAATGCGGATAGTCATCCACATGCGCCGTGTGCGGAAGCGGTCGGAATACCTGCTTTGCACGTTCAAGTAAGGAGGCATCGGTATCACCCGCAGTCACCAGGCTCACGCCGAGTGCTGATGTAGAAGCGAGGACGAGGGCGGCGATTCGGCGCGAGAGGAGGAAATGCGTCATGGTTGTGGTCCGTAGTGTTGTTCAATGCCACGATTCTGCCGCGAATCGGCAACCTTTGCTCGTGACCATCACTGCCCGGGCGACGTTTGGGGCGCAATTTGGATTTAATGAATTGCCGTATTGCACTGCACGCAAGCCTGCCTTATCCTGCCTAGGTATAATTTTTTTAACAATTTCCGCAATTGGCGCAGCCCGCAGTCCGGCATCGAGTCCCGGCTCAACGGCTCCGGTAGTTTGCCGGCTGCCCCGAACATCATGAGAACACTCCCCAAGTTACTAATCACCGCGCTGCTCGCTAGCTCGTGTCTGGGCGCGCATGCGTCGCCTGCTTCATGGCAGGACAATCTTGAGCCGCTGCCGCCATCCGAATGGACGCGTGAGCGCGCCGCGCACCTGCTGGAACGAGCCGGCTTTGGTGGTACACCGGCTGAGGTGGCGCAACTGGCAGCGATGTCGCCCAAACAGGCGGTGCGCTCGCTGGTGATGTATCAGCCGATTCGCCATCCACTGCCGCCCTTCGAGGAATCTGGCGCATTTGATCCCGGGCTAGAGCCGTTTGCGCCGTCGCGGCCGGCGGCCACCGATCTGGCCAAGAAGACTGGCGAGGCGCTCGGCGTGAAGACCAAGCCGGACGGTAATCGCAAGCTGCAGCAGGTCGCTGATCGTTTCCTGTATTGGAAGCGTGCGACCCTGCTCGAGACTCGCCGTATCGCTTACTGGTGGGCTAATCGTATGGTCGCTACCAAGCGTCCACTGGAAGAGAAGATGACCTTGTTCTGGCACGGCCATTTCGCGACCGGCGACGAGAAGGTGCAGGACTACCGCAAAATGATTAAGCAGAATGAATTACTGCGAGCGAAGGCGACCGGTAATTTCCGTGATTTGCTGATTGCGGTATCGCAGGACCCAGCGATGCTCGCCTATCTGGACGCTGGCGTGAACGTCAAGGGCGCGCCGAACGAAAATTTCGCGCGCGAGATCATGGAGCTATTCACGATGGGCGTGGGTAACTACAGTGAGAAAGATATTCAGGAAGCTGCGCGCGCATTCACTGGTTGGAATTACAAGGGTCTGAACTTCGTCGTGAATCCTCAGCAGCACGACGATGATATCAAGACCGTGCTGGGTAAGACTGGCAAGTTTGATGGTGTGCAGGTGATTGACATCATTCTCTCGAAACCAGTGACGTCGGAATATATCGCCTCCAAGCTGTACCGCTATTTCGTGCGCGAGGAAGTGAGCCCGGCTATGCGTGTGAAGCTGGGTCAGCTGCTGCGCGATAAGAATTATGAGATTGCGCCTTTTCTCGAGGTGGTGTTTACGGCCAAAGATTTCTATAGCGATGCCTCGGTCGGAACGCATATCAAGTCACCGGTTGAGCTCACCATTTCGACGTATCGCAAGTTGGGTTTGACGGAAGTGCCGGGTATTCCGGATTTCAATCAGCTGACCGAATCGATGGGTCAGAAATTACTGGATCCGCCGAATGTCGCAGGCTGGACTAGTGGCAGGAGCTGGATCACGCCGGGTCTCTTGCTTGTACGAGGTAATTTTGTGTACGACACCGTGTTTCCACCGATAGATTTCGTGGCGCCGGATCGCGTGCCAGACGATCGCTACGGCATCCTTCCGGTTGCCGAGAAAATCGCGATGGGCAAGGACGTGACCACGGCGACGAAGCCGGACTATAAGGAGATCACGTCGATGTCGATGCAGAATGACCGTGACGAAGACTTCAACACACGGCTGGCGAGTTATCACGCATGGCGCAAAGCGATCGAGAAGGTCAAGCCCATTCCGCGTATGCCGGCCCGCATCGACCTCTCTCAGATGGTTCGTAACGCCGGTTGCGCGACCGCGCAGCAGGCGGTCGATCATTTGCTGGTGCGTTTCCTGTCGGTGCCGGTTGATGCGGAGACTCGCACCAAGATTGGTGCGCTACTCGAATCTGATCTCGGCACCGCCGATCTGAAACACGCTGACAGCTATATGGAAGATGCGCTGCGCAACACGCTGCACGTCATCCTGTCGCTGCCTGTCTACCAGCTGGGATAAAGCACATGGAACATTCGCATACCAACATCACGCGCCGCGACCTGCTCAAGGCGCTCGGTGCACTGGGCATCACCGCTGGCTTGCCGCTACCGTCGGCTATGGCAGCCGCCAAGAATGACAAGCGCATTCTGGTCGTTGTCGAGATGTCTGGCGCTAACGATGGACTGAACACGCTGGTGCCCTATGCCGACGATCAGTACTATCGGCTGCGTCCGCGCATCAGTGTTGCCGCCAACAAGGTACGCAAGATCGATGACCACTATGGTTTCAACCCGGGCATGCTCGGGTTCGAGCGTTTGTACAAGGATGGCAAGATGGCGATTGTGCATGGCTGTGGCTATGCACAACAGTCACTGTCGCATTTCCAGTCCATGGCCTACTGGCACACCGGTGTGCCCAACGGTGGCGAGCGCTTTGGCTGGCTAGGCCGTGTTGCGGATGCCATCGATCCGGCACTGACGCCGAACTTCCTGATCAATATCGATGAGCGGCAGTCGCTGGCCGTGCAGTCCGAGCGACATGTGCCGGTGGTGTTCGACGAGCCTGAGCGCTTTGCGCGGAAGGGACTGCTGCAAAGCCGTCCGTTACTGGACAATTCATCGACAGGTGATAGCAGCAACGCTTCACGTAAGTACCTTGATGAAGTCGCGAAGAGCGCTCGAGAAGCGTCACAGCTGGTACGCGCAGCGTGGGACGGGTACAAGACGCCGGTTGATTATGGCATTCGCTCGCTGGATCTGAACAAGGTGGCCGCCATGATCCACGCCGGACTACCGAGTCGCTTGTTCTATGTCTCGTACCGCCACAATGCGTTTGATACGCATGTGCAGCAGAATGAGCAGCACGGTCGCTTGCTGTCGTATACCTCAGATGCGATCGCCGGATTCATGAAAGACCTGGAACGGATCGGTCGCGCTGATGATGTGACGGTGATGGTCTTCTCCGAATTTGGTCGTCGCGCGGCTGAAAATACCAGCCTGGGCACAGACCATGGCACGGCGAACCACATGTATGTGATTGGCAAAGGCGTGAAGGGTGGTCATTATGGTGATGCGCCCTCGCTGAGCGATCTGGATGCGGACGGTAATCTGAAATTTACGACTGATTTCAGACGTGTATACGCTAGCCTGATTGACGGCTGGCTCAAGCATGACAGCAGGACGCTGTTGGGTGGAGAGTTTAAGACCTTCCCAATGTTTACTTGATGGGATCTGCGTTTTAGTAATGCTTTGGTAGATTCAATCGCCCGTGGGTCCCAGCTTCTGCTGGGACGACGGTGGTTGAGGCGTCTGCCCCCATGTTGTCATTCCGGCGCAGGCCGGAATCCAGTCTCTATCTCCGTGCATCGACAGCATTCACCCTCAGTGATGCTGATGATGCACCGTCTTCCCCTCAGAACCTTGTTGCTCTAAAGCCGGCTTCGGCTTCCCTTGCGCATCGGATAGCCGATACTTGGTACGCCGATCACCCATCAGATCGCGCAATTCGCGAATACTCATTTCGGTGACTTCGTGCATGCGAATCAGCAGCGATGCGCCAACAGGCAGCGTACGATGTCTTATCTTGCTGATGACGGGTGGCGCAACCTCCAGAGCGCGTGATAAAGCTGCATCATTCTTAAGCTTCATGCGCTCACGCAGGGTATCGAGCAGGCGGTTAGGGTTATAGCTCTCTTGCGATGACAGCGCGTGCGTTTGCTGCGAGTGTCGATGCTGGTGTTCCATGATGCTCCTCAGCTAGTTGGGTTAGGCAGCCGCAGGGAGATATCCGCTTGCGTAAACGACATGACTGCTTGGCAGGCAACAAGTTCCGGCTCAACATCGCTGACTTGCATTTTTTCGTGGTGAAGCTCTGAAGAGTTGCGATGGCGTGAAAATTTTCTTTAACGGAATCAGAAAACAGCTGCCCAATAAAAAACCGCGCAGGCCTTTCAGCGCTGCGCGGTTGATTGAAGCAAGTTGTCTTAGTGCACTAGTAATGTGAACGGATGCACGTAAGCCTGGAGCGTTACCAGAATGCCGACCAACGCGGCCAGTGCGATTGAGTGGAAGAACACATAGCGCAGAATCGTACCTTCGTGTCCGTACCATTTGGTAGCGGTCGAGGCGACAACGATCGATTGCGCATCAATCATCTTGCCCATGACGCCGCCCGACGAGTTGGCCGCAGCCATCAGCACCGGGCTCAGGCCGAGCTGTTCAGCCGAGGTCTTTTGTAGGCCACCGAAGAGCACGTTCGATGCCGTATCCGAACCAGTCAGCGCCACGCCCAGCCAACCGAGCAGGGTGCCGAAGAATGGATAGAACATGCCTGTGTTCGCAAATGCCAGGCCAAGCGTTGAGTCGACGCCCGAGTAGCGGGTGGTATAACCCAGCGCCAGCATTGCAGCGATGGTGAGCAGAGAATACTTCAGCAGTTTGAGCGTATCCCAGTAGACCGCCAGCATCTCTTTGATGCGGTAGCCCATGAGGAAGGCCGAGATGACCGAAGCGATGAAGATGCCGGTGCCGGTGGCGGACAACCAGTTCAGCTTGAAGATGGCTTCTTCGATTTTAGGTGCAGCCGCCACCGGCGGCATCTTCTGCACCATGTTGTGCAGGTTTGCCCACTCGATTTTCACGATGGAGATGCCGTCGAGTACCTTCTTCCACTCGGGGATACCCCACAGCAGAACGACCACCGACAGGATCAGCCAGGGCGTCCAGGCGGTCATCACTTCTTTCGTCGTGTAGGAATGACCTGTTTCAGCTGGCACCTCGACAGCCTCGCCGCCTTCTAACTTGCCAGCAGCGGAGGTCATGATCTCTTTGGGATGCCAGACTTTCAGGAACAGGGTGAGGCAAACCATGGAGCACACCGCTGCGCCCACATCAACCAGCCACGGACCGTGGAAGTTGGAGATCAGGTATTGCGGGACCGCGAACGCCGCGCCCGCAACCAGTACCGCCGGCCAGATCGCGAGCATGCCGCGGAAACCGCAGAAGGCCCACACCAGCCAGAAAGGTACGATCAGCGAGAACAGTGGTAGCTGACGACCCACCATGCCGGAGAGTTCCAGCATATCGAGGCCGGTTACCCCGGCAAGCGCGATGATCGGAGTACCGAGCGCGCCATAGGCGACTGGTGCCGTGTTCGCAATCAGTGACAGCCCCGATGCTGCGAGCGGAGCGAAGCCCAGACCAATCAGCATCGCACCGGTGACAGCGACTGGTGTACCGAAGCCCCCCGCACCTTCGAAGAAAGCGCCGAACGAGAAGGCAATCAGTAACAGCTGCAGACGACGATCGCCAGAAATGCCAGCAATGCTCTCGCGCAGTACCTTGAACTGTCCTTTGCGATCGGTCAGCTGGTAGAGGAAGATCACGTTAACGATGATCCAGCCAATCGGAAACAGTCCGTAGGCTGCTCCGTATAGGGCTGAAGACACCGCGACGTTAGCCGGCATCGTGAAGCCAACAATCGCGACCACGAGCGCGGATACCAGGCCCATTAGCGCTGCGATGTGCGCTTTGATATGAAAGAAGGCCAGCGCCGCGAGCATGACGACGACAGGAATTGCTGCCGCCATGGTCGAAAGCCAGACGTTATTGAATGGGTCATACACTTGTGACCACATATGGAGTCTCCCCGCTTCTTGTTAAGAGTTATGTAATGCAGCCAGCATCATATTGAAGGCCAGAAACCTTGTCCACGCGTTTTCCCTTTGCTTTCCCTTCGTTTTCGGTTCAGCTGGGTGAAAACTTTTTCTCTCGTTTTGAAAAATTTTAGCTTGTCAAAAAAGTTATCGAGGTTTGGACAGGCAGCGCGGGGTAATGTCACGCTCCGAACTGAGTTCAGCGCTGGGTGGTGATGGCTGCGCCGACAATGTTCGGGACGTGGGACGGCATGCTGCGGAAGTACTGGGGATAGCCATCAATGTTGCCCCCGAGGGCAGCAGCTGCGCGCCAGGGCCAACGCGGATCAAGGACGAACGCGCGGGCAAGTGCCACCAGATCTGCCTTGCCAGATTGAAGGATATCCTCAGCTTGTTGTGGCTCGGTAATCAGACCGACGGTGTTGACGGGTATGCCGACCGCTTGTTTGACCTGTTCGGCCAAGTGAACCTGATAGCCGGGGCCTAGTGCGATCTTCTGTTGTGGGGATACCCCTCCCGACGAGATATCAACGAAATCCGCTCCGGCTGCCTCGAGGCGTTTGCACAGCTCGACGCAATCAGAAATGTCCCAGCCGCCTTCGACCCAATCAGTACCGGTTACCCGTGCGCCAACGGCAATATCGCGACCCACTGCTGCTCGTACGGATTCAAAAATCCTTAGGCACAAGCGCATGCGGTTCTCGAGCGAACCGCCGTACTCATCATCACGCTGGTTAGCCAGTGGCGATAAGAACTCATGGAGCAGGTAGCCATGCGCAGCGTGTACTTCGATGGCGTCGAACCCAATGGCTTTCGCACGTTGAGCTGCAATGACGAAGTCACTGACCACTCGATCGATATCGGCAATCGTCATGGCTTTCGGTGGCGTTTCCTCTGGCTTATGCGGTAGTGCTGAAGGGGCGATAGTGTCCCAGCCGCCATCGGCTTTTGATAGCAGGGCGCCGCCATTCCAAGGTGCGGCGCTGGACGCTTTGCGGCCCGCATGTCCAATCTGAAGCATCAACTTGATATTTGATGCGGCGCGCAGTGTCT
>CAZXRS010000071.1:0-9395 GCA_964642635.1 uncultured Bifidobacterium sp.
CCTTGATCACCTTCCAGCCCGCGCCACGGAAATCTGCCGCGAGTTCCTGGATGATCTTGCCGTTGCCGCGCACCGGTCCGTCGAGTCGCTGCAGATTGCAGTTGATGACGAATACGAGGTTGTCCAACATTTCGCGACCAGCCATGCCGATCGCGCCCATCGATTCGGGCTCGTCCATCTCGCCGTCGCCGCAGAAGGCCCAGACTTTGCGGTTTGCAGTGTCGGCAATCTGGCGCGCATGCAGATATTTCAGGAAGCGCGCCTGATAAATCGCCATGAGCGGGCCCAGACCCATGGACACCGTGGGGAACTGCCAGAAATCAGGCATCAACTTCGGGTGGGGGTATGAAGACAGACCCTTGCCGTCGACTTCGCGACGGAAGTTCAGCATCTGCTCTTCGCTGATACGACCTTCAAGGAAGGCACGCGCGTAGATGCCGGGCGCCGAGTGACCCTGGATGTACAGCAGATCACCGCCATGGTTCGCAGAAGGCGCATGCCAGAAATGATTGAAGCCTATACCCAGCATGTTCGCCAGCGACGCGAAGCTGGAAATATGGCCGCCGAGATCGCCATCGGCACGGTTGGTCTTGACCACCATTGCCATCGCGTTCCAGCGCATCCATGAGCGCAGGCGCTCTTCGTATTCGAGATTACCGGGGCAGTGTTCGCCCAGATGCGCCGGGATGGTATTCACATAAGCGGTGTTGCTGGAGAACGGAATGTGGGCGCCACGGCGACGCGCCAGATCAACCATGCGTTCCAGCAGGTAATGCGCGCGTTCCGCGCCCTCATGCTCAATCACGGACTCGAGGGCATCGAGCCACTCGCGAGTTTCCATGACGTCCGGGTCGTTGGCGGCTTGCGCCAGGATATTGTCGATTTGCGCTGCCATGAGGGTGTCTCCTAATTCTTGTCTTGGGCGTTTCATCGGAGGTTCCGGCAGACTCACCATACAGCGAAATCTGTCGGACATTCAATCGCTTGGAGTGTATCAGGACTTCATCGATTTTTCAAAATACGGTAGATGATTTCATAATGCGATAAGTTGTTTGATTGGGAACGATAAAGGATCGACACTTTAGCGCTGAAAATTTGCCGGTTTTCGCGGAACGCAGGGGCTTTGCCAAGCATCAAACGGCGGTCCCCGCAGGCCAAAAGCTGCGATGTCCGGCTTTGTTCCGGGGTGAGGCAAGGGCCGGCCGGAATCCCGTGTCTTGGGGCGCCCTGATCGCAAAGCCCCCTCCCTCTATAATTGATCCTCCCTTAACCCACAGAAAATAAAAGGCTGCCATGACTGCCAAAATCATTGATGGAAACGAACTATCGCGCCAATTGCGCGGTGATGTCGCGAAACGCGCTGCCGCGCTGACCGCCAAAGGTCATCAGCCCGGTCTCGCGGTGATCCTGGTCGGAGACAGCCAGGCTTCTCAGGTATATGTCCGTAACAAGGTCAAGGCTTGCGAAGAGAACGGTATTCACTCGGTACTCGAGAAATATGACGCCAGCCTGTCAGAAGCCGAACTGCTCGCGCGCGTTGATGCGCTGAACCATGATCCGACAATTGACGGCATCCTCGTGCAGCTGCCACTGCCCAAGCATATTGATGCGAACAAAGTGATCGAAGCGATCGCCGCAGAAAAAGACGTCGATGGATTCCACATCAGTAATGCCGGTCTGCTGATGACGGGTCAGCCGCTGTTCCGTCCGTGCACACCGTATGGCGTGATGAAGATGCTGGAATCGATCGATTACCCGGTGCGCGGTGCTACAGCCGTCGTCGTTGGTGCCTCGAATATTGTAGGCAAGCCGCAAGCCATGCTGTTACTGCAAGCGGGTGCGACGGTCACCATCTGCAATTCGAAAACGCGCGACCTCGGCCACCACACACGCGACGCCGACATCGTTGTCGTTGCCACCGGTAAGCGCAACATCGTGACTGCCGACATGGTGAAGCCTGGCGCAGTCGTCATTGACGTGGGCATGAACCGTGATGACGCGGGCAAGCTCTGCGGCGACGTCGACTACGGCCCAACCTCCGAAGTCGCCGGCTGGATCACACCAGTGCCTGGCGGTGTCGGACCGATGACCATCACGATGCTCCTGGTGAATACCATCGAAGCTGCCGAACGTACCGTTAACCATGCCTAAGCAATAAGGGACTATGAGCACCAACGCCTTACTCGATTTCACCGACCTGCCCCGTTTCGACCTTTTCAAGCCAGAGCATGTAACGCCGGCCATCACGCAGCTGCTTGACGACGCACGAAAGATCGTCGCGCAGCTGGAGGCCTCTGATGCGGTCAGTTGGGATAGTTTCGTTACCCCGCTCGAAGCCGTCACCGAGCGACTGGGACGCGCGTGGGGCGTAGTCGGCCACCTGAATGCCGTGGTCGATACACCCGAATTGCGCGCGACCTATAACGACAACCTGCCGAAGGTGACCGAGTTCTGGACTGAGCTTGGGCAAAATCTGAAATTGTTCGAGAAGTACAAGGCACTGCAAGCGAGTCCCGAGTATCACTCGCTGTCGCCAACGCGCAAGCGCATCATCGACAATGCGGTACGCGATTTCCGTTTGGGTGGCGCAGAACTGCCGGAGGACAAAAAGCCGCGCTTCGCCGAGATACAGGAGCAACAGGCCGCGCTATCAACGCGCTTTTCGGAGAACGTGCTCGATGCGACCAACGCCTACGAACTCATTGTTGATGACGAAGCGCGTTTAGAGGGCCTGCCGGAAGATGTGAAACAGGCGGCACGCGCCTCCGCTGAGCGTGAAGGCAAACCGGGCTGGCGCTTCACGCTTCACTTCCCATCCTACTTCCCGGTACTGCAGTACGCTAACGATCGCACATTGCGTGAGACGCTGTATCGCGCGAGTGTCACCAAGGCCTCTGAATTAGGTGCAAAGCCGGAGTGGGACAACACGCAAAACATCATCGATATTCTGAAACTGCGCGATGAAGAAGCCAAGCTGCTGGGCTATGCAAGCTTCGCCGAAGTATCACTGGTATCGAAGATGGCTAACTCACCCTCGCAAGTGATCAAGTTCCTTGAAGACCTCGCGCAGCGCGCACGTCCGTTCGCGGAGAATGACCTCGCCGAATTGCGACGCTTCGCGAAGACTGAACTCGGCCTCGACCCGCTTGAGGCCTGGGACGTCGCCTATGTATCGGAGAAACTGCGTGAGCAACGCTATGCATTCTCTGAACAGGAAGTGAAACTGTACTTTCCCGAGCACAAAGTGATTGGCGGTTTATTCCGTTTGATACAGACCATGTTTGGCGTGGAGATCAAGCCGGACACCAGTCCGCTATGGCATTCGGACGTCAAGTTCTACCGTATCGAGAAAAAGGGACATCTGGTCGGTCAGTTTTATATTGATCTGTATGCACGCAACGGCAAGCGTGGCGGCGCGTGGATGGATGACGCACGCGGCCGCAAAAATCTGGCCGGTGATGTGCAGACGCCGATCGCCTACCTGACCTGTAACTTTACCGAACCAGCGGTGGTTGAAGGAGTGAAGAAGCCCGCTTACTTCACACACGATGAGGTCATTACACTGTTCCACGAATTCGGTCATGGACTTCACCACATGCTGACCGCGGTAGATGAACTCGGCGTGTCCGGTATTTCAGGCGTCGAATGGGACGCCGTCGAGTTGCCATCACAGTTCATGGAAAACTTTTGCTGGGAATGGGACGTCCTGCAGCACATGACCGAGCATGCGGAGACAGGTAAGCCATTACCGCGGGCGCTGTACGACAAGATGATCGCTGCAAAAAATTTCCAGTCCGGTCTGCAGATGCTGCGTCAAGTGGAGTTTTCTCTGTTCGACATGCACTTGCATTTCGACTACAACCCGAACGGATCGACCTCGGTAGCCGATCTGCTGGCTGCGGTGCGGCACCGCGTCGCCGTGATCGTGCCGCCGGCCTTCAATCGCTTTCAGCATTCGTTCTCACACATTTTTGCTGGCGGCTATGCAGCCGGCTACTACAGCTATAAGTGGGCCGAGGTGCTGTCTGCAGATGCCTATGGCGCTTTTGAAGAAGCCCAGGGCGACCCAAATCGTCTGGCCGAGACCGGGCTTGCCTTTCATCGCGAGATACTCTCAGTCGGCGGATCGCGACCGGCGTTGGAATCCTTTACGGCATTCCGTGGTCGTGAACCGAGCATCGACGCGCTGCTGCGGCATAATGGCATGGTGCAGGCCAATTCATGACTCAAGTCGATTTCCACAGCAAGGTTCCGGACAAGCTGAACTACGCTTGCCGACTGGTGCGCAAGGCGCGCGCAGCCGGCATAAAAGTAGTCCTGTTTGCGGAGAGTCGCGCGCAGCTGACTGCGCTCGACGAAATGCTGTGGACTTTCTCGGAACAGGACTTCCTGCCGCATGTGATTGCCGGCGATGAGCTAGCCGAACAGACGCCGGTCATTCTTTGCGATGACGCTGAGCAGCCGCTACCCCATCATCAGGTACTGGTGAATGTATCGCGCAGCACACCGCAGCATTTTGCACGCTTCGAGCGTATGTTCGAAATCGTGTCGACCGACGAAGACGATCTGCTCGCCGGTCGCGAGCGTTACAAGCAATACCAGCAGCGCGGATATCCGCTCACCCATCACGTCGCCGACAAGCCATGAACGATCACGATTCTGACATCCCGGTACTGACCGATATCATCGATGCCCAGGCCGCCTCCGCGGAGCAGTATCAGGCCAACGCATCGCCCATGGCGCATCTGGATATCGATCAGATACAAGAGACGCTCTCGCAGCGACTGATCGCCGAGCTGAGCGTACAGATACCCGTGCTGATCGAAGCGGCGCTGCGGGAACATCTGCCTCAGGCATTAGGCGCGAAGCTGCAAGCAGAACTACTCACCGTCTTGACGAACGTTCTGCCGACTGCCGCACAAGCGGCCACCACGGAACTTTCGGGCCGTGTCGCGTACGAAGTCGGCGGATTGCTCGAGCAACGGTTGCAAGAAGAGGTTCGTCTCGTCGTCGCTAATGAAATAGCCGAATTGAACGCCCGACAATCCTGACCGATATCACCGCGGCCGATACGACTCCGGTCGCTCCTACAGGATTTATCATGAAAGTCATCGTCCTCGGTGCCGGCATCATCGGTACCGCCACGGCCTGGTTTCTGCAAAAGGCCGGCCATGAAGTCACCGTGATCGATCGCCAGCCCGGCGCGGCACTCGAGACCAGTTTTGCCAACGGCTGCCAGATCTCGGTGTCGCATGCTGAGCCTTGGGCTAATCCGTCTGCGCCACTGAAGTTGCTGAGATGGCTGGGCAAGGAAGACGCTCCCTTATTGTTTCGCCTGCGCGCCGACTGGCTGCAGTGGCGCTGGGGCATGAGCTTCTTGCGCGAGTGCACACCTGCACGCGCCGCGCACAACATCCGACAAATCGTTGCAATCTCCGAATACAGTCGACAAGTACTGCAGTCAGTGCGCGCCGAAACCGGCATCACTTACGATTGCGAAACGCGCGGCATCCTGCACTTCTATACCGATGAAGAAGAATTCCGGGCATCACTGCCGGCAGCGCAATTGATGCGTGATCTCGGCTGCCCAAGACAATCGATTGACACCGATGAAGTGGTGCGCATTGAGCCGGCACTAGCCGCTATTCGTCACAAGATAGTCGGTGGCGACTTCACTGCGACCGATGAATCGGGTGACGTCTACAAGTTCACCACCGCCCTCGCGCAGCATTGTGCGAATGCTGGCGTGCGCTTCTGCTTCGATACCACCGTCACCCGCTTGCTCAGCGAAGGCAGCGGCAGCAGCGCTCGCATTGATGGTATCGAGGTGATCGACGAGCATGGCCGCCATCAGCGCATGCAGGCCGACAGCTATGTGCTCGCGATGGGTAGCTTCTCGCAAGCGATTGCCAAACGCATTGGCGTAGACCTGATGATCTATCCGGGCAAGGGTTATTCAGCAACCTTTCAAGTCAAAGAAAACGGACTTGCGCCGCAGGTATCACTGACTGATGATGGCCACAAGCTGGTCATCTCTCGTTTAGGCGATCGCCTGCGTGTCGCTGGCACTGCGGAAGTGAATGGCTACACGCGTGATCTGAACGAAGTTCGCTGCGCGGCTATCACGCAGCGCACCCGCGAGCTTTTTCCGGATGCGTGCGACTATGATCATCCGGTGTACTGGACAGGATTGCGTCCAATGACACCATCAAACGTTCCCTATATCGGCAAATCCAAATTCGCCAACCTGTTCCTCAATACCGGCCACGGCACGCTGGGTTGGACCATGGGTTGCGGCTCGGGGCGAGCAATCGCTGATATCGTCTCCGGTAAGCGCCCTGATCTGGACTTTGCATTTACCGGGAGTGCGCCGAAGGATGCGCGAGCAGCGAGGTCTATGCTGGCGGCGCGCAGCTAAGCGGACCCGTATGCTCCAGCACTTCTGACCTGTCTGCCCATCTCCGATTGCCTCAGGAGCGCTACTTGTATTACCTTCTCCCCTGCTAGCTCACTATCGGAGGACATTCATGCGGTTCAGCACTCACAGTCTGGCCCTGCTTACGCTGCTGGTTTCAGCAACGCAGGTCGACGCACAAGAACACATCGTAAGAATCGGGCATGTCGCCCCGTTGTCAGGTCCGAGCGCGCATTTGGGCAAAGACAATGAGAATGGCGCACGTATGGCGATCGATACGCTCAATGCCAAGGGCCTCACTATAGGCGGTAAAAAAGTGAAGTTTCAGCTGCTGGCAGAAGACGATGGCGCTAACCCGCAACAGGCGACATCAGTGGCACAGAAGCTGGTGGATGCAAAAGTGAATGGCGTGATCGGTCACCTGAATTCTGGCACCACGATTCCTGCATCCAAGATTTACAACGACAACGGCATACCGCAGATCTCGCCGTCATCGACCAATCCCAAATATACACTTCAAGGCTACAAAGGCGCATTCCGCGTGGTCGCCAATGATGGTCAGCTGGGCGGCGCACTCGGGCGCTATGCTGCCAGCACACTCAAGGCGAGATATGTCGCCATCATTGACGATCGCACCGCTTACGGTCAGGGCGTGGCCGATGAATTCGCCAAGGCAGCCAAGGCTGCCGGTATCAACATCGTCGGCCGCCAGTACACAAACGACAAGGCGACGGACTTCAATGCCATCCTCACTGCCATCAAGGGCAAGCATCCAGATCTGGTGTTCTTCGGCGGGATGGATTCGGTCGGTGGACCGATGCTGCGTCAGATGAAACAACTCGGCATAGAGGCGAAGTTCATGGGGGGCGATGGCATCTGCACTGAGCAGCTGCCGGCGTTAGCCGGAGCGGCGCTGGCAGACGAGCAGGTCGTGTGCGCAGAGGCTGGCGGCGTCGAAGATAGTCAGAAGAAAGCAATGGAAACTTTCCACGCCGACTACAAGAAAAAATTCGGCACCGATGTGAAGCTTTACGCGCCCTATGTGTACGACGCGACGATCGTCATGGCCGATGCCATGTTGCGTGCGAATTCGACCGATCCTGCCAAGTACCTGCCTGAGCTCGCGAAGACTCGCTACAAAGGCGTGACCGGTCTGATCGAATTCGATGCACACGGTGACATGAAACACGGCACGCTAACGCTGTACACCTACCAGGGTGGCAAGCGCTCACCGATCGCGGTCGTCAAGTAAACACCTATCACCCATAAAAAAAGCGCTCTATACAGAGCGCTTTTTTCTTGTCCGCCTGAAGTGCTTACTTCAGCGACAGGATCCACTGCACGAGCTTCTTCGCCTCGGCATCGTTCACTTGCGGGTTCGCGGGCATCGGTACCTGACCCCAAACGCCACCACCACCCTTCATGACTTTGGTGACCAGCTTGCCTTCAGCCGACTTGTCACCCTTGTACTTTGCTGCGACTTCCTTGTACCCCGGGCCAACGACCTTGTGGTCAACTGCGTGGCAGGCGAGGCAGTTCTTTTCTTTTGCCAGTTGCTCGTTCGCGAATGCTGCGTTCGAAGCCAGCGCGGCGACAGCAGCGGCGGCGACCAGGATAGCTTTCATGTGTCTCTCCGTTTATTGAAAAAAGCCGCAGGATTGTAACCCGAATTGCGATTATGCTCACCTGAGCCTGCTGACATCATCGGGTTACATGGACGGCTCAGGATGGCTCACCTTACCACCCCGACAAGACGCCACGCCGAGCTAATTACAAACGCTCACATAAGCGTACGCGGGAAATCCATGATGGCCCGGATTGCGATGCCATTCCGGCAATCTTGCCGACATGAGCATGAGCCTTGTGCCACAATTCGGATCGGAAATGACCTTCTGAAGAGGGGTTGCGCAATCCACGTATCGCCAGCCCAATCGATTTCGAGAGAAAGCCTGAATGCTGATTCACCCTATGCCCGATCCGATCGCGCTGTCGCTTGGACCGCTGGCCGTGCGCTGGTACGGCCTGATGTACTTGGCCGCATTCGTCCAGTTTCTGTGGCTGGGTCGGCTGCGGCTCAGGCAGCCTCATATCTCGGCCGCCGGCTGGCAAGTCGAGGATCTCGACGACATGCTGTTCTATGGCGTCCTGGGGGTCGTGATCGGCGGCAGGCTTGGCGAGGTGCTCTTCTACCATCCGGACTACTACTTCTCGAATCCTGTAGAAATTGTCGCGGTCTGGAAAGGTGGCATGTCGTTTCACGGTGGCTTCCTTGGGGTGCTGCTCGCGATGGCCTGGTGGGCACGGTCTCACGGTCGGCGCTGGATGGATGTAATGGATTTCATTGCCCCCTTGGTGCCACTCGGTTACGCCTTCGGTCGCTTCGGTAACTTCATCAATGCAGAACTGCCCGGCCGAGTCGCCGACCCGTCGCTTCCCTGGGCCATGATCTGGCCAAACGTGGACACCCTGCCGCGACATCCGTCACCCATCTATCAGGCTCTGGTGGATGGCGTGATGCTGTTCATCGTGCTGTGGCTATTCGCACGCAAGCAGCGTCCCTACCTCGCGGTCAGTGGTGTTTTCGCGCTCGGCTACGGAATTGCGCGCTTCTTCACCGAATTTTTCCGCACACCGGATTACGAAATCCTTGTCGCCGACTGGACGATCTCAGCCGGCCAGATGCTGTCGCTGCCCATGATGGCGCTCGGCATCGCACTACTCGTCATCGCCTACAAAAATAAGACCCCGGATTACACGCCGCAAGCATGAACGCTAATCTGTACGCGCTATTCCGTTCGCGGTTTCCCAGTGACCTCGATGCCTGCTGGCTGGAGACTGCCGATGGCCAGTACTACAGCTGGCGCGACCTCGAGCGCGGTAGCGCGAAAATGGCGAACCTGCTCGCAAGCCTGAAACTTCCTAAAGGCTCACGCATTGCCGCACAAGTCGATAAATCGCCGGAAGCACTGATGCTGTATCT
>CAZXRS010000072.1:0-9308 GCA_964642635.1 uncultured Bifidobacterium sp.
GATGAGTGGTTTAAGTCGCACGCCTGGAAAGCGTGTGTAGGTTCATAGCCTACCGCGGGTTCGAATCCCGCTCTCTCCGCCAACAGATACTCCAAAGAACTCCGGTAAACTCTAATAAGCAGAACGGATTCCCTGAAAGGCCCAGTAAACGCTGGGCTTTTTGTCTTTTAAGCTCCAACACGCTACACTGACATCCAGATTCTGGTGCGGGTAAAAGCGCGGGTAAAAATCAGTTTACCCTCAGCCCGCGTCATTTTTACCCTCATCTGGAGGCGTCATGCTGACCGACACTCGTGTGAAGACTGCGAAGCCGCAGGAGAAGCTCTATAAGCTCACCGATGAGCGTGGACTACATCTCTCTGTGTATCCGAATGGATCGAAGTTGTGGCAGATGCGGTACCGGTTTGATGGCAAAGAGAAGACCGCATCACTCGGAAAATATCCTGACGTCAGTCTTGCCGAGGCGCGAGATAAACGCGATCAGATGCGCAAACTCGTGGCAAATGATATCGACCCGGTACAAGTATCGCGAGCTAACAAAGAAGCAAAGAAGTTCGCTCAGGCGCATTCGTTCGAGGCTGTCACACGCACTTGGTTCGATGGATGGAAGACTGGCCGAAGTCCGAGGCACGCCGACTATGTAATCCGCCGATTCGAGGTCGATGTCTTTCCTTTGATTGGTAGTCGACCCGTCTCGGAGATTCAGGCGCCTGAGCTGGTCAAGATGATGAAGGCGATCCAGAACCGAGGAGCCTTGGATATTGCCAAGCGATGCTTCCAGATGACCGGTCAAGTGTTTCGTTACGCCATTGCTCACGGTATTGCGCAGCGTAATCCAGCCAGTGACATCAAGCCGGGCGATATCCTGCCGTCACGCCGTCAAACTAACTACGCACGAGTAGATGTTAAAGAGCTTCCGGGACTGCTCAGAGCGATTGAGGCTTACCAAGGCACTCCTGCTACCCGAATGGCGATCAAGTTATTGGCACTGACCTTCGTACGCACTAGCGAGCTGATTGGTGCGAAATGGGACGAGTTTGATCTGCAAGCGGGGCAATGGCGAATTCCTGCTGAGCGGATGAAGATGCGAACTGAACACATCGTGCCGTTATCACTGCAAGCGATCCAGATATTGCAGATTCTTCATGGTATTACCGGGTACAGCGAACTACTTTTCCCGGGTGAGCGAGATCACAGTAAAGCGATTAGTAATAACACCATCTTGAAGGCACTTGAGCGGATGGGCTACAAAGGTCGGATGACTGGCCACGGATTTAGGGGGCTGGCGTCTACCATTCTGCATGAACAGGGATTCGATCACGCGCATATCGAGCTACAGCTAGCGCATCAAGAGCGAAATGCGGTATCGGCAGCCTACAACCACGCGCTCTATCTAAAACAGCGCGCCAAGCTGATGCAGTGGTGGGGGGATTATCTTGATCAGCAACTCGCTGGCAATGTGTTTCAGTTCAAAGCAGCGAGAGGTGGAAAATGAATTCCGACCTTGAGAAAAATTTAATCCGACTGCGGCGAATAAGTAATGACTTGTATCGGAATACGTTAAGCGATGAGGATCGTAAATGGTTATCGCAGGCAATCTTTAAAATTTATGAGGGCATAGACCCGTATCTTGTCCTTGAGATAACGGCTGGAAGGGGGCAGCGTCGAGAAAATACTCACCAAAACCATAATATCGATCTCGCTTTGCATCTTGTTGCATGTCTCATCGACACAGACCTTGGTGGTGGTAAGACGCAAACAGAGGCTATCGAAATAGCAGCAACTCACTTCGGATTCAAAGCTGAAACGCTTTCTCGTTACTGGTACGACAAAGATAACAAGCCTATGCAATCGGTCATGCGCGATGGCCGTACGTATGATTGAAATGACTATTTCAGTCAGTATCTAGTAATCCCCTAATAGGACATATTTGCTCCTGTCGTACTTTACTGGAGCAAGTCATGTCACAGAAATCCTCGGCTTACGATAACAAGCCAACCCGTCGCATCATCCGCATGGCACAGCTACGTGCTAGGTATCCGCTGTCAGAAAGCCACATTTATTGGCTGATCAAGATGGGGAAATTCCCAAAACCCTTTTCGTTGGTTCCCGGTGGTCGAGCTGTCGGCTGGTATGAAGACGTAATTGACGAATATTTCTCCGCTTGCGCTAACGATGTCGTGGAGGCGCTATGACTCCGACAGAACAACAACGCAAGTTCCTTAAGCTGTTCAGGCAGGGCCCGGGATATCTAGCATTCAAGTCCGTTGGCGGTAGCTTTATCCAAAGATGGTTTGCTACAAACGAACATGCATTGGAAGCCATCGATCAGGAACATAGTCGTAGCGATATATGGGTGTCGATGGGGACTTTCCCCAATCGGCAATTGACCCGCGAGGCTCAGAATGCAACTGGATTATTTGCGTTCTGGCTCGATGTCGATGCTCACGAAAACTCAAAGTATAAATCGCCGGAGGAAGCTGAAGCGGCAGCTCTGAAATTTGTGCATACGGTTGGAATGCCAGAACACACGGCAATTCATCGAACTGGATACGGCGTTCATTTTCTGTGGGCGCTCGACTGTGGTTTGCCGGTATCGGAGTGGTTACGCATCGCTTCGAAGCTTCAATCGTTGTTTAAGCCGCTTGACCTCGAAGCCGATCCAATTACCGCAGATGCCGCTCGGATACTACGGGTGGCTGGATCAGTCAATTTCCGACATCCTGAGTCGCCGGTTGATACACAGCTTCAAATATTGACCGAGGAACTGGTAAATACAGATCAGTTCGAGGCTGTACTGGATAAGGCACTGGCAGCCTATCCATCAATATCGTACGTACCACCTGTCAAGTTTCATAACACAGCATTTGAAGCTGAACCGACTCAAGAGAACATCGCTAGGGTCAAGGCTATGCTGGCTTGTATCGATCCTGATCCCGTTGATGGTGGCGGCGGCAATCGTGCTGTATGGATGAAAATCGTATGGTCGGTTGCATCGACTGGTTGGGGCTCTATCGCCTACGATCTTGTGTATGAATGGAGCAAAAAAGGCGATCTGTTCGATGAACAGGATTTCAATGGGGTTTGGGACAGCTTCGATCCAGAGTGGTCGGCAGGCGGTTCGAAATCCGGTGTTGGATTTGGCACACTTGTGTACTACGCAAGGCAGGCTGGTTATAACGGTCTTTTGCCTGACCAGCTGAATCCTGCACCAAGCACCTCCGTAACGACCGATTCGTACAGCTACTTAATTACCACACTCGCATCGGAAATCAAGCCGGAACCTGTTCGCTGGCTGGTCGAGGGGTCTATTCCTCTGGGTGCCATGGCAGTACTGGGCGGACAACCCGGCCTAGGAAAATCGCAAATTGCAATTCGTCTTGCTGCGGCCGTGACTACGGGCCAAGGCTTACCCAATAACGAAGAATGTGCTGAAACGGGTAGCGTTATCATTCTTGCCAATGAGGATGACTCAGCCCGAACTATTCGACCGAGGCTTGACGCAGCAGGTGCTGATGTCACTAAGGTTCATATTGTGCAGGGCGTGGCGCGAGAAGGACAGGCCGATCCAGACTTCTTTCAGCTTGATACCGATATCCGCGAACTTCGCATCAAGGCACAGATACTCGGAGACGTTCGGTTAATCATCATCGATCCACCCAGTTCCTATCTCGGTACTAAGGTTGACGCTTACAAAGATTCTGATGTCCGGCGCGTATTAACCCCACTGGGTACTCTGGCTCAGGAAACGGGTGCACTGGTTCTCCTCGTCGTCCACCTTAACAAGCGTACGGATGGTGGGGCACAGCAGCGAATCGGCGGTTCAACGGCATGGGTTGCTGCACCCCGTGTGGCATTCCTTGCGCTTGAAGATCAGGCAAGCAAGGAGCGGTTCATTCTGCCGGTCAAAAACAATCTCGGCGATGACAGAACTGGTTTCCAGTACCAGATCCGAGAAAAGCTAATCGACTACGGCGAGCAAACGATCAAGGCACCTTACGTTGAATGGTTAGCTTCAACGCAGCGTTCGGCACTCGAGCTGCTCGATCCACCGAAGCAGGGGCGTACCAGTGCGGTCAATGATGCAAAAACGTTTCTCGAGAATGAGCTTTCCGGTGGTACAAAAACAGTCACTGATCTGAAGGCGTCGGCTAAATCTGCCGGAATTTCTTGGGCTAGTGTCCAGCGTGCAAAAAAAGAATTGGTGATAGCGAGTACTAAGGTGGCTGACCACTGGGAATGGACGCTGCTGGCGGGAGATGGTCATGTCTGATTGGCGCGAAAACCTTAAAGGCAATTACGTTCACGTTGATGATGGGGTCGTTACGACGGTCTTCAAAGGCTCCGATGGCGATTGGTACGGAATTCGTGAGGGGATGATCACGGAGGAAGGGTTCGATGACGCTGAGTCGGCGATGGAGGCAATAGATAACGACCACGTTGAATTCTGCGAGATGACTGCTCCACGCGACACTGGCTGGGTACCTGCAAAGAAAGGTGGCTTTTATCGGCAAAACGCTGGCGGGATTGCAACCGTCAAGCAGGCTCGTAGCGGCAAGTGGTTCGTGACGGTCAACGGAAGCATGATCGAAGGACACTGGCTGAATACAAAGGAGGAGGCGATCAAGTTAGCAGACCGGTGTATGTGTTGATTGCATTGCTTGCCTTGATTACCTTGAATAGCTTTCATTATTAAATAAATATGAAGATACTCAAGGTAAGCAAGGCACTCAGCAGATACATGGTGCTCAGAAGATCGAAGGCTGGCCATTCAAGGTAAGCAAGGCAAGCATCTCAAACATACAGGGCTTGCGCATCTTGAGCATTTTTTGCTGATACCGCCGCTCTCGGTCGGTGAGGTTTGGCGGTAATTAACTTACCCTCTGTCCTTGGCTGCCATATTACAGTGTAAAGGATCGTTTACCAGCATCTGCACCACGTCATCGATTGTTGTAATTGGCTTATAACCAGAAGCCTTGCGACCTCGGCTACGAGGCATGGTTGTCATGTCTAGGACGTGCATAGCGTCTTCAAGCTGGCTGAGTCGTGCTGAAGCAGCAGATCGTTCTGCCCTTTGTTGCTGAGTTTCCCGTCCATGCACGGTGTGTGCTGAGGCGATGCGGGCTTTGCCAGCTTCTGTTTTAGGGCCAGTCGAACGCCCACCGTGTAACTGGCATTTTTGGGTTTTGCTGGACTTCAGGGCAGGTTTTCGGCATTGCTCTCCGGTGCGCTTAGATTTGGCGGTACACCGCAGGCATAATATCGCTCCACCTGCGGTCAGTAGCGTGGTGACTAAACAATTTGCATCGTGATTCATTGTTGTTTGCGATTTATTGCGATATGAGTTGCTGCCGTAATCATGACACTGCCGATCGGCCTCATAGCGCATTAATTTATAAGTCTCCAGCACCGGAGGCTAGATTGCCAGTCGCAAAGCCTGCACCCCTGAGGTTTGCTGCTTAAGCTAATTTTAAGTCCGGACGGGTTGATTCAGGCCGGCCATGGTTGTACACGCAATGACAGTTCGACTCATATTTCTGGATGCTCGTATGGTTTGCCGAGCGCCAAGTCGTTCAGGGGTTGCGCGGCCAAAAGTGCCCGAGTCGTTTCAGCCATGGTTTCCCATTGAACCGCGTAGGGTAATAGCCATGACAGTGGACGCTTACTATAAAAGTAAATAGTTTTACCCGTTACCACTCCTTTGGGTAAGAGATAGAACTCCATATCGCTCTCGGTACTGCGCTCAGACGGCATGACGGCAAGTGTCCAATCAGCCTTTTCAGAAAAAAATAACTGATAACCTTTGAGTGATTCATTGTGGAGAAACGTCCTGACTAATAAAACGAGTCGGCGATTGATGATCACCGTAGTGTGATCTTGTACGGTGACAGCTAGGCCGTGATGCTGCAATAGCGACTTTAAGCGCGCCACAATGGCAATGACGCGAGCAAGGGTCGTGTGTTTTTTCCGAATTTCAGGGACTGGGTCAAGATGTGGCGTGTATCCAATCGTTGCATAGGCAGCTCTCATGGTGCCGTAGCGCCGTCGATAGGCAATCGCACTAGGCGCGCCTTTAGTGGCTTTTAAGGTCGCAACCGACAGGCGCCCGTGCTTGGAGAGCGCGCGGCGTAAGCCTTCCTCGAATGCGTCATCCTGATAGACCCTGATGTTGCTTTGGATGCGGCGTTGAACCCGCTCAAAAATTCGGCGGTCAATGATGGCAGTAAAAGCTTGTTCTTTAATGATCCAAGCTGAACGCGGATTTTTTCGCTTTGGTGTCGATAGTCGCTCGGTAGTACGGTTATAGATCATGGTACCCAAGTATTTTTGATTCATTAAAATATTCTTCACGATTTCTTTAGACCAAACACGGCAATAGGCAGGCGGTGCGACACCTTTGACATTCAGTCGATCTGCAATGGTTTGGTAGTAAATATTCTCGTTCAAAAACCATTCGTAAATCTGACGTATGATTGCCACTTCCTTGGGTGGTCCCGGGACCAAGATGACTTTGTCGGATTGAAGCGATTTGCGCTCGCCAAAGTCCATCGTACCTCGTAGCTTGCCTGTCGGTCCAACCATCATCCGGCGCATACCATAGGGGCACCGAGCGCCGACATGCCATCCAAGGCGGGCCAGGTTGGATTGCCCATGAAATACTTTCTCCGATAGCTCGCGGCTGTATTCACTGGCCATCGCACGCTTAAGACTTTTTACGATACTCGCCATTGGCGAACCGTCATTGGCGAATGTTTCCGCGCAGTACACAACTTCCTTACCAGCCCGACGGCAGAGAAACTCGTAGTGAGCACTCTCGTCGTTATCTTGAAACCTGCCCCAGCGGGAGATGTCATAGACCAAGATAACGTCATACGGTGCTTGGTTGGCAATTACATCAGCCAGTAGATGCTGTAGGCCTTTGCGCCCTTGGATCTTCAGTCCTGTCTTACCCTCATCGAGGTAGGTCTTTACAATAGTTAGTCGATTTTCTGCCGCATAGTTCCTGATCCGCTCGATCTGGTTGGCGGTAGAGTACTGCTGAAGTTCGGTTGACATGCGCACGTACTGGGCTGCGCGCCGAAAAAGCTGGTTCATTACGATCTCCTTGTGCCCAGTGGCTGGGTGGGGTTGTTGGAGATTAGTCAGTAACGAACTGGATGATTTGGTTCACTGGTTAGTAGTCTGGAGACCCGCTTCCGCGTCGGTGATCAAGAGCCGAGCACTTTTATTCCAGCCGATACTACCTTGATATCCAGTCTATTAACTTACGCAGACTAATAATAATATGGATATTATTCGGATCCCTGAAGGCTTGTAGTTGGTTCTGGTTTCGAGTTAATTTTACTTTTAAGGAGGGGGTATGCCCCCACCAAAGGGTACAACTGTACGAAAGCAGCAGCTATTGTTTTCGAAAAGACTGAATTGGACATTGGAGGCCCTAGGGGTTCCAACGAGTGCAACAATTGTGCAGCGTGAATACAATAGTCGCAGTAATCAGTCGCCCATCACTACGCATGCCGCACGTAAGTGGCTGCTGGGTGAGGCTATCCCCACCCAAGAGCGGATTCAAGTGCTAGCCGAATGGCTAAATGTCTCTGCTAGTTGGTTGCGTTTTGGCGAAGAAATTGGTAGTGAAGAGTTGCAGAACCTCACCTCCCAAGAATGGCGGTTGATTCATAGTTTTCGTCGATTGAACACCAAGCAGAGGGCAAGTATCTTGGCGCTGACCCTCGTGATTCCACCAGAATAATCCAGTGGTAAGTCCTAGAATGGCGCGGGCAATTGATAAATGGAGCCCGAAGACGATGAGTTTTAGCTTAGCGTTTTAATTGTAAACCCATAGTTCGTATGGATTACTGCGCAACCCGCGCCAGAGGGACCCATTTCAAAACTTGGGGGGTGGGGGTACGGTGGGGTCTGACTGGCAGGAATTCGAAGGGGGTAGGGCGTGTGTTGGCTGGCTAGTGTGCAACCAAGTAGCGAACACTAGCCGTATGTAAGGATGATGGTGCTCTGAGTAGCTTCGATCCCCACTGACACAATGAATATGCGGGTAAAAATGCGGGTAAACTCGGAGTATCGAACCCAAAAAATGCCTTAAATACTGCGTTTTCCGAGATGATAGGAATCCCGCTCTCCCGCCAAGATTTTCAATGCCCCGTTAGGGGCATTGTCTTTTCTGAGAGAAGCGAAGTCCCTGCGGACTTCGCGTGCGGGATTCGAAGGGTTCGGCTTGCAAGCCGAACCGCGGCCTGCAGGATGTAGGCGAATCCCGGTCTCTCCGCCAAGTTTTCAAGGCTCCTGATATTCAGGGGCTTTTTTATTTAAAAGCGCCGTACAACTAATCCGGCCGAAAAAAATGCCAGTCAGATGAACTGACTGGCATGAGTTGTCGGTTGCTATCACTGATAACTAGCGTTGCAAGCTACCTCCACGGGATCCAATGTAGGCCCAAAGAATACCGATATCATCCTCGGTAAGCGTCCCTTTCCAAGGTGGCATCTGCCGCTTACCGTTGAGTACCGATTGAAAGAACCGATCACGTTGGTCGAGCGGGAAGGTGCGGAGATCAAAAGCATTGCCGCTGTTGTTCATTTCCGGTCCGTGGCAGCGCAGGCAAAATTGCTTGTACATTTTTTTGCCTTGTTCGATTCGTTCTGCTGAAAATTCAGCAGAAATTCCCGGTGCTTGCACGTTTGCGTCAGCCTGCTGAGCTTGTATGCCGCGATAAGTACATAAAGCACCAAGAACAATGAAAATGGACGTAAATTTGCTTGCGGTTTTCATTTTATAAATACTGAATTTCGATCAGTGTTTAGGGTTGATGTGTGCGCGAACCATCGCGAGCCCAAGGACTGTCACGATCATGGAGCCGCCAAGTAGATTCAGATAAGCCGATGCGCCGCCGGCAGTGATCATTGCAGCGCCTGCAAACGCACTGGTAAATGCTCCAACCCGACCAAAAGCCATAGCAGATGCAGCACCTGTGGCGCGGATCAGAGTTGGGTACATGTGTGCGCATAGCGCGAACATGGCACATTGAAGAGCTGTCACGAACAATCCATGAAATCCAAGGCCGAGTAAAAAAGTGTCCGGCGTTTCAGTCACATTCACAATTTTTAATCCAAAGGCCGTGATAGCAGACATTGCGGCCCAAAAAATCATCGGCCAGCGTGACCCGAAGCGATTGATCGCCATGGCGCACAGAATGGCGCCGAAGATCCCACCGAAGTTGTACGCAGTTAGCCCCATACCAGCGAGTGCTGGTGACAATCCTTCAGTGGTCAGCATGGTCGGCAGCCAGCTGT
>CAZXRS010000073.1:0-9277 GCA_964642635.1 uncultured Bifidobacterium sp.
GGCGTATCTGGTATCGAAGGCCATCAAGGCGGCGAAGGTGGTCGGCTTCGCGGATCTCGGTATGGAAGCGATCTACGAATTCGAAGTCAACGATATGCCGGTCACGGTGGCGGTCGATTCCACCGGCACCTCGGTGCACAACACCGGCCCGAAAGAATGGCAGGAACGTATCGCCACCGGTAATTTTGCTGGTATTCCGGTGACACTTGGCTGAGTCTGCTATTACTGTGAATGCTGACGCGCCTATCGGAGTTTTCGATTCCGGTATCGGCGGTCTGTCGGTGCTGCGACATGTGCATGCGCTGCTCCCCGACGAAGAGTTGCTGTACTTCGCCGATTCAGGCTTCGCACCGTACGGCGAGAAACCTGAATCGGTCATCGTGGAGCGCGTACTTGCGATTGCAGAATTCCTGTTGGGCTTTCACGTCAAAGCGATCGTCGTCGCCTGCAATACGGCTACTGCCGCTGCAATCGCCGCGCTGCGCGCGCGTTATCCTGAACTACACGTAGTCGGTGTTGAGCCGGGACTGAAACCGGCCGCGGCACTGACCCGCAGCGGTACGGTCGGTGTGCTAGCCACTGCGGGTACGCTCGCTAGTGACAAGTTTCTGAGCTTGCGTCAGCAGGTCAGTGAAGCAACGCAGGTTAATTTTCTTTTGCAGGCTTGTGACGGTCTTGCGCATCAGATCGAAAAAGGTGAGCTTCATTCGCGTGAAACGATGCAACTGGTGCAACGCTATGTCGCACCGCTGATGGCACAGCAAGCAGACACGCTGGTGCTTGGCTGCACGCACTATCCTTTTGTGGAGCACTTGGTTCGCGATATAGCCGGTTCGCAGGTGCGCATTGTCGATACAGGTGAGCCGGTTGCAAGGCAATTGGAGCGACTGCTGAATCAGCACTCATTGAGGCAAGCGTCGAGTGGCAAGGGAGGGCTGTCGGCCTATACCACTGGCAGCCGCAGCTCACTAGCCATTGCGTTTTCCAAGTTGCTGCAACTTGACCCGCCGGTCGAGGAAGTGGCAGCAGCAGTGCCAATCAATTAAGTTTCGCCCTTGCCCGGAATTTTTGTATAATGTCGGGCTTGCTTCAGTGGTGGCCGTAGCTCAGTTGGTAGAGTCCCAGATTGTGATTCTGGTTGTCGTGGGTTCGAGCCCCATCGGTCACCCCACAGAACATGAAAAAACCCGGCCATGCCGGGTTTTTTGCTGTTAGAACACGTACTTTATCCCTGCCTGAACGGTACGCGGCATGCCGACCTGTATGCCCCGTGTACGATCCACAATGTAGGTGCTGTCAGCGAGGTTCTTGCCTGCGATGAAAATCGTTGCGGGGCCTAAGGTGTAGTTCATCACCATATTCCACACACTATAGGCACTGATGAGTCCTTGCTGGCCAGACGTCGTAGCCGTGACGGTATTTGCAAAATCACTGTACTGGGACCCGACGTATACATACTCGACACGCGCATTCCAGTTTTTTGCTGCGCGGTAGCCCAGAGTCAGATTCAGCAGATTCTCTGGCGCGTAAGGCAAGCGATTACCAACGGCTCCTGGTACAGTGTTGCCATCGATCTTGCTGCTAAACGCGGTACGCTGATCCGCGACTGGCAGCCATGTCCATGCCACACGCGAGAAGACCTCACCATCATCTATTCGTGCGAGCTTGTCTAGTTGTGCCGCGAGCTCCAATCCTTGAAACAAGGCTTTGCCTTGCTGATATCCGGTACTGCCACCTGCGATACTTCCAACTTGCACAAGGTTACTGAAGTCGTTGCTAAACGCTGCGATGTCGAGCGACAGGCTATCAGTGGGCGTGCCGCGCCATCCGATTTCTGCATTAATGCTTTTTTCGGCCTGCAGATCAACGACCGTACCTGCGCCTGCTATCGCATCCTCGACTCTGGGTGGACTGAAGCCGCTGTGCACTCCGCCGTACAAGGTATTTCGTGCATCCAGCGAATAGGTTGCACCCATCCCCGGGACGATCTCGGTAAAGCTGCTAGTTGTGGAACCCGCATTAGCAGTCGATGCGTTGTTATCGTCATAGAAGAGCCGCTGATTTCGTATACGCTCGATACGGATAATGGGTGTGACTGCAAGGCGCTCATTGAGCTGCACACGATCTGACACGAATACCGACCACGCCTCTGTTTTCCGCGCCTGATTCTCTTGCACGTAATTAGCCGGGTTGCGCTGATCATTGATGAATGCGTCGTAGCTGGCATACTGAAGCTGCCGTCTGCGCTGATGTTCGGTGTGAAACTTCACACCAAACTCCAGACGATTCTCCACACCGAATGCTTCTATGCGTCGAAACATGCGGGTGTCGATACCTAATGTCGTGTACTGTCGTAAGCGGCCATTGACGGCACACCCATTAGCTGCAGCCACGTCTCTCGACGCACAATCCGTAGACTGCGATGCTTGCCGCCACCAGTCACGATCGAAGTAAGCGCCATAGAGGCTCGTGACGAGCTTGCTGTCGGCATCCATGCGCCACTCATGCGTGGCAGACAGTCCGGTGCGGTTCGCATCGAAGTAGTCATTCCTGAAGGGGTTCTGGCGCGGATTGTTCTCGTACTCTGCCTGATTCAATCCTGCGTATGTCAATTGCGAATGCTCGCGAAAATGCGTCGCGCGCAGCACCAGCTTGTTATCGTCGTTCAGCTGGCCGGCCCACTTGACGTTCAGATCGTCGAGGCGGCTGTGCATGTTGTCTCTCGCTCCGTCGGATTCCTTGTGGTACACATCAGCGATTACACCGTTACCGGTGAGCATTGCATGTCCGTTTAGATAGCCACGGGTACCGGCCGCTAGCCCAACGAAACCACCGAACTCGCGTTGTGGTTCCGGCGTGATGTAGTTGATCACACCGCCCGCCGTTTGCGGTCCGAAGCGAATCACCTGACTGCCCTTACTGACTTCAATCGATTCATAACGATCAATGGGCGGGTGGTAGTAACTAGCATTGTCGCCATACGGCGCGAAGGACAGTGGAAGTCCATCTTCCAGTAGCAGAGTCTTCGTTGAGCGCGTCGGATTCAAACCCCTCATTCCAATGTTTGGTCGTAGCCCTACCCCCTCTTCTTCACGTACGTGAATTCCTGGGACTTTTCGCAGCGCCTCATTGACGTTGAAGACGCGACTTTGCTCAAGCGTTTGTCCATCGATCACTGCCGCCGATCCGGGGCTGTCGTTCTGTGCGCGCGTGGCACCAATTACATCGACACGCGGCAATTCGCGCGCCTCCCCGGTCACGACCTCTTGCGCGTAGGGCGTCACAGCCGCGCAGCTGGCGACCAGGGCAAACATGAGGCGAGTGCTTACCGAATCCGGGACTGAGGTCCGGTCATTGATGAGCTTCATGGGAACTTTGTCTCAGAAATTTGAATGAGAATGATTCTTAATTATTCTATATGTCAGCTTTCTGTCAGTAAATAGGCTATTGCGTGCCGATTTCATCCGGCTTGCCTCAATTGCCCTTTGTCAGGCGGAGGTTCTTAAAAAATCATCCGAAATGTAACGGTACTTAATTGATAATTATCAGGCTTCCTGCTGGGTGGTATTGCTACTTTAGTAATTATTACCATTCGGGGAATCACGATGAAACTTCATGTTCATATCGCACCACTGCTCATCACCCTCAGCTTTCCAGCTAGCGCAGCATGGACTTACGTCGACCGCAGCGATGGATCTGAACACTATATGGAGCGCGGTACTCTCTTGCGTGACGGTCAGATCGCCCGAGTATGGGAGGTTGACGATTTAGCTACGCCGAACCAGTTGGGCGTGCGGTCGCTGCGTAGCAGTACCGAATACGACTGCGAAAAGCGGCAGTTCCGTGTGGTTTACCTGTCAGGACATTCGGGGCGCATGTTGGAGGGCACAGTGGTGTTTGCCAGTAAGGTCGACGACCAGTGGACACCTGTGCTGCGTGACTCACTCGGCGAACTGAGCATGGAACTGGCCTGCAACGGCCATCTTGACTCGTCATGAGTACTTGCGCCTGAGCCAGCTCGCGCTCGTGGCAGGGTAAGAGATTTGGTACAGTAGCCGCTCCCCTGAAAACGCGGCCAGCCAACCTTCATGCAAGCTAGTAACTCACGCAACGTCATCGGCATCATCGGCGGTAGTGGCATCTATGACATCGACGGTCTGCAAGATAGGCAATGGGTGCCGGCCGTGTCATCTTTCGGCGAAGCGTCTGACCAGATCCTGACCGGCACGCTGAATGGCCAGGCGATGGCCTTCCTCCCCCGCCATGGTCGCGGCCACAAGATTCCTCCATCTGAAGTCAACTACCGCGCCAACATCGATGCGCTAAAACGTCTTGGTGTGACCGACATCATTTCCCTGTCGGCTGTCGGCTCGCTGAAAGAGCATCTTGCTCCCGGCATGTTCGTGATCGTCGACCAGTTCATCGATCGTACCTTCGCGCGTGAAAAATCTTTTTTCGGACGCGGTTTAGTCGCCCATGTCTCGATGGCGCATCCGGTGTGTGCGCGCTTAGGCGACTGGCTACAGCAGGCGGCCGGCACAGCGGGCATGTCCGCTGTGCGTGGTGGCACTTATCTCGCGATGGAAGGACCGCAGTTCTCCAGCCTTGCCGAATCTGAGCTTTACCGCCAATGGGGCTGTGACGTGATCGGCATGACGAATATGCCCGAAGCCAAGCTCGCGCGCGAAGCCGAGATTTGCTATGCCAGCGTTGCGATGGTGACTGACTACGATTGCTGGCATCCCGATCATGAGCATGTGACCGTCGATCAGATCGTTGGCGTATTGATGGCCAACGCCGACAAGGCGCGCGAACTGGTCAAGCAGGTAGTGCCGCTGTTGAAATCCGATACGCATGCGCATGATTGCAGCTGCCGTAGCGCGCTACAGCATGCGCTGATCACTGCGCCTGATGCACGCGATCCGGCCATGATCGATCAACTATCAGCGATTGCCGGAAGGATGCTGAAGTCATGAGTCTGATGGTACGCGAACAAATCATTGCTGCCTGCAAGCGACTGGAGAGCAGCGGACTGAACCGCGGCACGGCGGGCAATATCAGCTGCCGCGAGAAGGATCACTTTCTGATCACGCCTACGGGAGTGCCGGTTGATGAGATCACGCCCTCAAAAATCGTTGCCCTGGATTTTGATGGCGACGTGATCGGGATAGGCAAGCCATCGAGCGAATGGCGCTTTCACTGCGACATTCTAAAAGCTCGCCCAGAGATCCATGCCGTAGTACACACGCATGCACCGCACGCTACCGCTCTAGCCTGCCTGCGCGAGGAACTCCCGCCCTTCCACTACATGATTGCGCTGGCTGGTGGTGACTCGGTACGTTGCGCCCCATACGCACTGTTCGGTACTGAGGAGCTGTCACGAAACGCAGTCCAGGCGTTATCCGAGCGTAAGGCCTGCCTGCTTGCGAATCACGGCATGATTACGCTAGGCCGCGATCTCGATGAAGCGATGGCGATCTCCATCGAAATCGAGTCTCTGTGTCAGCAATATCTGCTTGCACGGCAAGTCGGCAAGCCTGTGCTACTGTCCAGCGAGGAAATGCGGCAGGTCATCGAACGATTCAAATCCTATGGCAAGCATGCCGATATCAAGTCATGAACATTACTTCTCTGATTCGTACGATCCCAGACTATCCCAAACCCGGCATTCAGTTCCGCGACATCACCACGCTGCTCAAAGATGCTCAGGGCTTCCGCTTCACGATTGACCAACTCGTTGAACGCTATCGTGGTCGCGACATTACGAAGGTTGTGGGTACAGAGGCGCGTGGTTTTTTATTCGGTGCGCCACTGGCTTATGCACTCGGTGTGGGTTTCGTTCCGGTTCGCAAAAAGGGTAAGTTGCCAGGCAAAACAACCGGACATGAATACGCACTCGAATATGGCCATGACCGTATTGAAATGCATGACGATGCTATCCAGCCTGATGACAAGGTACTCGTGATCGATGATCTGCTGGCCACCGGTGGCACGGCGCAGGCCACTGTCATGCTGGTACGAGGCCTGGGCGGAACTGTCATCGAATGCGCCTTTGTGGTCGACCTCCCAGATCTTGGAGGGCGCACGAGACTAGAAAAAATGGGGCTACCGGTCTTCACGCTGTGCGCATTCGAAGGCCACTGAGATGGCAGGTTCTGAAGGTACCGTTGTCACACTGCGCTGGTGCGATGCTCCTGGCTATGGCCGATTGGAGATGATCGATCAGACCCGACTGCCTGCGGTCTTCGAGTACATTCCCTATGACTCCGCTGCCGGTGTCGCTGATGGCATACGGACGATGGTGGTGCGGGGCGCGCCCGCGATTGGGGTCGCCGCGGCCTATGGCATCGCACTTGAAGCCTTGCGTGTTCAGTCACAGCCACACCAAGCTTTCGACACCGCGCTCGATCAGGGCTTCGTACAACTCGCAGCCAGTCGTCCTACCGCCGTCAATTTGTTCTGGGCACTGGAACGCATGCGTCGGTGCCGCAACGCGCAGCATGGACAAGCACCGGCAGTCATCGCTGCGGCGCTACTGAATGAAGCCAAGGCGATTCAGGCCGAAGATATTCGAATCAATCAACAAATGGGAGAGCACGGTGCCATGCTGCTGGCTGATGGTGCGCGTGTGCTCACGCATTGCAATGCTGGTGCACTAGCCACGGCAGGACACGGCACTGCACTCGGCGTAATCCGCTCGGCAGTCGCCGCCGGCAAACAGATCAGTGTCATCGCCGACGAAACCCGCCCTTTTCTGCAAGGCGCGCGCCTGACCGCGTGGGAGATGGTGAAGGAAAACATACCGGTGACATTAATCACCGACAACATGGCCGGACACTTGATGGCGCATGGCGAGATCGACGCGGTCATTGTGGGTACGGATCGCGTCGCTGCTAACGGCGATGTCGCGAACAAGATTGGCACCTATATGGTCGCGGTACTCGCCGCGCGTCACGGTATTCCGTTCTATGTTGCGTGCCCGTTGTCGACGATTGATCTGTCGGTCGCGACGGGCCAGGACATACCGATCGAGGAGCGTGCGTCTAACGAAGTAACCGGATTCAGGGACACGCAATGGGCAGCCCCCGGAGTGAACGTTCGCAATCCGTCTTTTGATGTCACAGCAGCCGAGCTGGTCACGGCCATCATTACCGAGAAAGGTGTGGTGCACGCACCTGATCGCGCGAAGCTACGAGCGCTGTTCGACTGAGCGAAAAATTCAGGCGCTGGCGATGATTGGACCGAAGAACGTCGTACCGAATAATCTGGTCAATTTCTCTGGTGGTACCGGAGGCGAGATCAGGTAGCCCTGGATCTGGTCGCAACCCATGCGCCGCAATTGCTCCAACTGCTCACGCGTTTCCACGCCTTCAGCAACCACAGAAATATTGAGACTGTGACCGATTGAGACAATAGTCTGGCACAGTGCATTCGCTTGAGCGTCAATACCGAGGCGGCGTACGAAGGATTGATCAATTTTCAGAACGTCGATATCAAGACTCTGCAGCTTTGACAGCGACGAGTAGCCGGTCCCGAAATCATCGATCTCGAGTTCGATGCCCATCTCTCTTAGCTTGCGTAATTCATCCTGAGCCACACCTTCTTTATCCAGCATACTCGACTCGGTCAGCTCGATGGCTATCATCGAAGCGGGCAACGAATACACTTCAAGGCTACTCTTCAACGACTGACGTAAGCCATCACCATTAAGCTGCAGCGCCGACACGTTAATGGATACCGGCTGCAACGTGATACCGGCGTGCCGCCAGGCTGATAGTTGTGCGCAAACCTTTTGCACGACGCGCTCTCCGATCGGAACAATCAACCCAGTTTGCTCGGCGATGCCGATAAACTCTATTGGTGAGAGCAGTCCGCGCTCCGGATGCCGCCAGCGGATCAGCGCCTCCATTCCCGTCATCACGCCATTACGGGCATCGGCACGTGGCTGGTAATAGATGACAAATTCGTCGCGCTTGATAGCCAACTCGAGTTCATGCTCAATCGAGATCCGCTCACGAATTTTTTGCGAGAATGATTCGTCGTAATACTTGAATTGTGCTTTACCCGCAGCCTTCGCCTCATACATGGCGATATCTGCTGCCAGTAACAGTGCATCGATATCACGTCCATCATCAGGAAACAGACTGATGCCGATCGATGCTTTGAGATTGAAGGCACGCCATTCGCTGCCGGTACTCATGTGACCGATGGCGGCGATCAGGCGATCAGCAATACGCCCTGCCTCCTTGGATGCATCGTCGCCCAGTGTGTCCAGCAGCACCGTAAACTCGTCACCACCGATGCGCGCCAGATGATCACCCTCCTTAAGTACCTGGCGCAACGTGCCAGCAACGGCGAGCAGCACGTCATCACCTGCACGATGGCCGAGGGTGTCGTTGATGAGCTTAAAGTTATCAATATCGATGTAAAGTAGCGCCAGCTTTCTACCGCTCTGCTCCGCCTGTTTGAGTGCCTCAGGCAGATATTCATTCAGCCAGTGGCGGTTGGGAAGTCCCGTGAGCGCGTCCGTACGAGCGAGATTGGCCAGTGTTTCAGCCTGTTGACGGGCATCAGAGATATCACGCACTGTCACCGCAATACCCGCACCCGAACGCACGCCACGGCGCTGGAACCAGCCGGCAACATGCTGACGGCCATGAGGCACGTGAAATTCTTCTTCGAGGAATCCTTCAGACAGCACCTGGAAGCAGAAATCCTGTAAATGCTCTAGCTCGCGCTCTGAGAACAACTCCTTCAGGGTATGCCCAAGCAAATCAATGCGCGAGCGTTGCTGCATCTCAGCAGCCCGCTCATTACAATCTTCGACGATCCACTCGTTCGACGCCACATCGACCGGGCGAATCATATAAAACGCCTCACGCGCTGAATCGACCGCAAGTCGGAAGGTTGACTGCACTTGTGCCTGATGTCGGCGCTGACGTGCATAGCGTATCTGCATGGCGGCACCGAATGCCGAGGCGACCACTAACATCGCACTGGCAATACTAGCGATCAGATAAAAGGAAGAGCGCGTAGACTCATAAGGGACGAGCGCATTCGAAATACTGGACGCCTCAACCAGTACCAGAGGGTAGTCTTCGATTTTCATCCAGCTCACCACACGCGCTTGCTGATCAACAAACCGCTCTGGCGGTTCAATTCGAGTGCCTGCTGCCGTATCGAAGCTAACGGGCGTGCTATAAAAAGATGAGCGGCCGTCGCCACCACCCCGACTGGCCAAGGTGCCGCCACTGGCAAAGCGCACCGAGACGAAATC
>CAZXRS010000074.1:0-3279 GCA_964642635.1 uncultured Bifidobacterium sp.
GACATTGCCCGCGCATGTGAACATCAATCACATCGAGATGATGCCAACCTGTCAGGGCTTCTCTCCGTTTACCGTCAAGCGCAACGGATGAACAAGCCTTTCAGCTGGCCGGTACGCGTGTATTACGAAGATACCGACGCTGGTGGCATCGTGTTCTATGCGAATTATCTGAAATTCTTTGAGCGCGCGCGTACCGAGTGGCTACGCGCAGCCGGAATCGCGCAGCAGCCGTTAGCTCACGAGGCGCGCCGAATGTTTGTGGTCAAAACCACAACCATCGATTACCATGCGCCGGCAAAACTTGATGATGCCCTCGTGATCACTGTCGAGGTCGAAAAGCTGGGACGGGCATCGCTAGATTTTAGTCAGCACGCGTGGCGAGTCCCTGATAACGGCGAACCCGGCGACAGGCACTTGCTGTGCAGCAGCCGCATTCGTGTAGCGTGCGTAGACGCCGATACGCTGCGGCCAGTGCCTGTACCGGACGATGTAAGCACTAGGCTGCGTACAATGATGAAACAATTTGACGTCGAATAAGCCTCAACCCTCACCCTCCGTTTTTTCGGGGACTGACACCACCGCACGCGGCCATACATTACTTTACAAAACACCATGACCGTTACCCAAGATCTCTCTTTCATCTCTCTCGTCAGCAACGCATCGATGCTCGTACAGCTGGTGATGGCGCTGCTAGTGATCGTCTCAGCGATGAGCTGGACATACATCTTCCGCAAGATGTTCACGATCCGAAGCGTGACGCGGCAAACCACGGAATTCGAGAACGCCTTCTGGTCTGGCGCGAGTCTCAATGCGCTATATGAAGAAGTCAACGCCAGCCGCCGGCGCAACGGAAAGACGGGCGCCCTCGAGCGTATCTTCGAAGCAGGCATGGAGGAATATAAGAAAGCCCGCGTATCTTTTGCCGGCAAAAACATTGACACTGGCGCAGTGCTCGATGGTGCGCGCCGAGCAATGCGTGCGGCCTATCAGCGCGAGATGGACTCGCTGGAATCGCATCTTGCCTTCCTTGCTTCAGTTGGCTCGGTGTCGCCCTATGTAGGCCTGTTCGGAACGGTATGGGGCATCATGAATGCGTTCCGCGGGCTGGCCAATGTGCAGCAGGCGACGCTGGCGGCGGTTGCGCCCGGCATCGCCGAGGCACTGGTCGCAACTGCGATTGGACTATTCGCGGCGATTCCTGCGGTCGTCGCCTATAACCGCTACTCGCATGATACTGATCGTATTGCGATTCGCTTCGAGAGCTTCATCGAAGAATTTCTGAACATCTTGCAGAGACAGGCACGCTGACAATGGCACAGGGCTCCTCTATGCGCGGTGGTCGTGGCCGCAAATTCAAGTCCGACATCAATGTCGTCCCCTATATCGACGTGATGCTGGTGTTGCTGGTGATCTTTATGGTGGTTGCGCCTATGGTGCCGCCAACAGAGATCAAGCTGCCTAAGGCCGGACAATCGACGCAGCCGCCGACCGAGTACATCGAAGTCGAGCTGCAGGCCGATGGCGCAGCCAGCCTCGGCATCCATGGTCAGAAATTCACGCAGGTGAAAAACCGCGCGCAACTCGCCGATCAGCTTGCAGCGCTAAGCCAGAAGAACCCTAAACTGCCGCTAATGATTTCTGCCGACAAAGAGATCAAATACGACGAAGTCGTGCAGACCATTACCCTCGCCAACAAGTCCGGCATCGCGCGCGTCGGACTGGCTACTCGCTGATTCGGCCTTGAACACGAACGCTGCTCCCTACCGAGTTCCGCCCGAGCCCGGCCGCTGGCGCGCATTCGCGCTGGCCATGCTCATGCATGTGCTGCTGTTGGGCTTTCTGTGGATCGGTGTCTCTTGGCAAAACACAGTGCCCGTAGCGATCGAAGCTGAAATCTGGAGCCCGCAAGCTCAGACGGCAGCACCTCCCGCCCCCGAGCCGGAGCCGGAACCGGAGCCCACCAAGCCCGTTCCACCCCCGCCCATACCTCAACCGGCACCCGAGCCACAGGCCAAGACACCTGATGCTGACATCGCGCTTGAAAAGGAAAAGAAGCGCAAGCAGGAAGAAGAAAAAAAGAAACTTGCCGAGATCGACAAGAAAAAGCAGGCTGAAGAGTTGAAGCGCAAGCAGGAAGAGGAAAAGAAAAAGCTCGCCGAAGAAAAAAAACGTCACCAAGAAGAAGCTATCGAAGCGCAGCGCGAGAAAGCACGACGCGCCAATAATCTGAAGCGACTGCAAGCGCTGGCTGGCGAAGGGTCGCCCACCAGCACAGGGGATGCCGAGCGCTCGTCAGGCCCGAAAACCGATCCCAACTATCTGGGCAAGATTGCCGGGCGCATCAAGAGCAATACCAGTTTTGCCGCTACTGATGCAACGCCTGGTAATCCGACCGTGGAATACGAGCTAGAACTTCTTCCGGACGGCAGCGTGAAAGAGATTAAAATAACGCGCGCTTCGGGGTATCCGGCATTCGACGAAGCGGTAAAGCGCGCAATTTCCCGGTCCGCGCCTTTCCCGCCTGATCCTTCCACCGGCAGGGTCCCGTCATCGATCGCCGCGCGGCAGCGTCTGAAAGAAAACTGATGACAGCATCGACCATGAAAAGATCTTTCCTTAAGATAGTGGCGCTCGGCGCAGCAGCGTGCTTGATTCCGCTCCTGTCAGCCCAAGCGCAATTGCGTGTAGAGATCGCAGGGGTCGGTGCCAATCAAATTCCAATCGCCATTGGTCAGTTCCTCGATGACCCTTCCGGCGATAACCAAGTGACCTCCATTATCAAATCCGACCTGCAGCGCAGCGGTTTGTTCCGCGTCATTCATGTCAGCGACCTGACCAGTGAAAGCGGCACTGTCGATGATGCACGCTGGAGAGCGCTCGGCGCCGATGCCATGGTAGGTGGTCGCCTGCGCCGCGCGGATGGCCGCCTCGAAGTACGCTACCGTCTGCGCGATACCGCCAAAGGTGCTGACCTTGGGGCCTCCGCACTGACAGTGAATCCGCAATTTATACGACTGGCTGCGCATCGTATCGCCGACGATATCTTTGAAAAGCTCACCGGCATCCGCGGACCGTTTGCGACCCGTATTGCGTATGTCGCGAAAAGCGGTAACGAATACCGCCTCGAAGTCGCCGATTCCGATGGCGAAAATGCATTCACCGCCTTCCGCGACACCGAACCCGTGATCTCGCCGACATGGTCACCGGATGGCAGCAAGCTGGCGTACGTATCGTTCAATACCAAAAAACCCGTGGTCTACGTGCAGGAACTGGCGACAC
>CAZXRS010000074.1:3289-9103 GCA_964642635.1 uncultured Bifidobacterium sp.
CATCGCCGGAGCGAATTTCAAAGGTAGCAACTCCGCGCCCGCCTGGTCGCCGGACGGCCGGCGCCTTGCCATCGCCTTAGCGCGCGACGGACTGACACAGGTGTACCTGATCAACGCCGATGGCGGCGACCTGAAACAACTGACCAGCGCAGGTGGCTCCGGCGCCATCAACACCGAGCCATGCTTCTCGCCTGATGGCCAGTTCATCTATTTCACCAGCGATCGTGGCGGTGGTCCACAGATCTACCGGATGAACGTGGATGGCAGCGATGTTCGTCGTATCACCACTGCCGGCACCTACAACATTAGCCCTTCACTATCGCCGGACGGTAAAATACTGAGTTATATCTCGCGGCGTGATGGCCGGTTCCAGGTCTATGTTCTCGAACTGACAACTGGGCAGGAATTGCGCTTGTCCGACGGTTCACGCGATGAGTCGCCGAGCTTTGCGCCGAACAGTCGCTACATCATGTATGCCAGCGAGAGTGGTGGGCAAGGCACGTTGTCCGTAGTGGCGGTCGACGGCAGCGCGCGTTACACACTCAGCGCCAAGGCGTTCGCTATCCGCGAGCCGGCGTGGGGTCCGTTTACGAAGTAAAACGACGGCGAGGGGGCCGTCAAAGAAGTGGCAAGACGATTTGCTTAACCAACCAGGGAGAAAAACCATGAGTGGAATTAAAACCACCGCCAGCATCGCAGCGCTAGTACTGCTCGCAGCCTGCTCAACCGTGAAACTGGATGACAAGGCTGCGCCGGTCGAAGACCGTAACGCCAACGCTGCATCGAGCTCATCGAATGCTGATACCGGCGCCGTCGGATCGGGCACCGTAGATCCGCTGAACGACCCGAACAGCATTCTTGCTAAGCGCAGCGTCTATTTCGATCTGGACAGCTATGTCGTGAAGAGCGATTACAACGCCGTCGTTGAAGCGCATGGCAAGTACCTGGCAAGCCACCCTGAGCGCAAGGTCATCATCCAGGGCAACACCGACGAACGCGGTGGCAGCGAGTACAACCTCGCGCTCGGCCAGAAGCGTGCTGAGGCAGTGCGTCGCGCATTGGCACTCGCCGGAGCTAAAGATTCGCAGATGGAAGCTGTCTCGTTCGGCAAAGAAAAGCCGAAGGCACAAGGCAGCAATGAAGCAGCGTGGGCAGAAAACCGTCGCGCCGACATCGCTTACTGATCTGATCGATGAGAGCTTCATTAAGAAACATCAGCGCCGCCGCCATGGCGGCGCTTTTCATTCTGGCGCCGATGAGCGCCCATGCGCTGCTCGAAGATAGTGACGCCCGGCGCGCCATTCTTGAATTACGCAAGCAGGTCAACGATCTCACCGCGCGCATTGATGCAAAACTGGAACCTCTGATCGCGCGAGTGGACGGTAAGGCCGACACCAAGAGCCTCATGGATCTGGCGAACGAGATCGAGAAACTGAAGCAAGAAGTCGCCAACCTGCGCGGCCAAATCGAAATTGCTTCGAACGACATCGCCAACACGCAAAAGCGTCAGAAAGATTTCTATATCGATCTCGACCAGCGACTACGCACGATTGAGCAGAAGCAGGCAGCTAGCGAGAAAGCTGCAGCAGAGGTCAAACCGGCAGAAGCCAAAGCGCCGGAACCAGCCGAGCCACCTTCCGAGCAAAAGACTTTCGATGCTGCCTTAGCGCTGTTCAAGGCTCAAGACTATCGCCAAGCAGCGCAAGGATTTACGGATTTTCTAAAACGCTTCCCGGAATCTCCAAACCTGCCGCAAGCCTACTTCTGGCTGGGCTCCAGCCATTACGGCCTGCAGGATTGTGTAAGCGCCATTCCGGCCTTCCAGACCGTCATTACACGCTTTCAGACCAGTTCGCGGGCACCGGATGCCATGCTAAGCCTTGCCGAGTGCCAGAACGATATGAAAAACAAAATCGCTGCTCGTCAGACGCTCAACAACTTGATGAAGCGATTCCCCGGCACGCCTGCAGCAAAAGCTGCGAAAGAAAGACTGGGCGAGATCAAATGAACCCATGCCATGCACACTTGTCGTGATGGCATGGATTAGGTGATTGATACCTGTGCATTGGGCAGTTAAGGGATGAAATCGTTGGCGTTTGACAAAAGTTTTTCTTATTGCGTATAATTTCGCTCTTTCGGGTCGTTAGCTCAGTTGGTAGAGCAGCGGACTTTTAATCCGTTGGTCGCAGGTTCGAGTCCCGCACGACCTACCAGAACTAGTAAAGGGTTACAGGCAATTGCTTGTAACCCTTTTTCTTTTATTGCGAACGATGGTTGACGTTTGGCCGATTAATTCGGAAGCGTTTTCATCAACGACGGATATCCCGCATCCGAAGTCGCTTTCTTGAGTTCGTCGATGCTGGTCTTGGCGTCATCGTACACAATCACCGCCTCTCGCCTGGGGTAACTCACCTTGGCGCTAATCACGCCCGGCACCCTGACAAGCGCTGCTTTGATCGTTATCGGACAGGTGGAACAATCCATGGTCGGCACAGTGAGCGTTACCGTCTGATTTCTTGCTAAAGCAGCGTGGGAAAAACACAGAGTTGCGCACAGCAGAGCAATGGGCAAGAAGATTCGCATAAGCACTTCAGTAAAAAATCGGAGCAAGCAAGGGAAAGAGCAAGAGCAATCCAGCGAATAAGGCAGCCACCACGTAGATACGGCGGGTGAGTTTGCGAGCATGTACGTCACACGCTTCGCCGGCGGATACAAGGTTTGTCGCGGGACGAAATATCAGATAGCCCGACCATAGAAGCGCGGCAGATGCAATGCCTGTGAACCATGGGGTCAGCGGACGCAGAGCAGTCAGGTTCACCATCCATGCCCCTGTCACCCCGAGCATCACCAGCACGAGCGGGATCACACAGCAAGTCGATGCGAGCAGGGACGATGCCACGCCCACCGCCATGAGGGCACTACTGAGCCGCCCGTCTTGCTGCTCACCAGATTTGCCACCGGTGTCGGCTGGCGTCATGGACATCTGATCAGACATCAAGCTTCTTCGAGGTGATGGTGTACCGGAAGGCATCGGGCGTCAGCGGATCCACCGCCTCGCCATTGATCTCGGCCTGCGGATACATGAAGAAACCCATCTTGCCGTTCGATGAGCCAGGCAGGCTGACATCGTGCGCAAAATTGTAGGCCATCCAATTGCCCTCCCAGCCACCGAACAAGCCCTTACGTACGGGTGCCACCACCGGATGGTCCGGATCCTTGATCCAGCTGCTGGTTTCCTGACGCATGACCTTGCCAACGTCTGCCGGATCCATCGCCACCCAGCCATATTTTTTGAGATACACCTCGGCGCGGCAATGCTGCGCACCTTTTAGCGACGATGGATTACCGCTCAACTCCTTGTAGCCGAATGCGCTCGGCGACAGCCGCAAGCCATAGGCATCCCTCGCAGGTATGCCTGCGGCACGGCAGAGGCCGACAAAAAGGCCATTGATGTCACCACATTTGCCACCAAAATTCTGCGTCTCTAGCATCGCCTTGATGTCGCCCGTGCCGCACCCGCGTACTTTAGGTTCGCGGTAGGTCGATACAATGATCCAGTCAAAGATCCGCTGCACTTTCTCGAGATCGGTGCGTGCGCCTTCGACAATCTGGCGCGCAGTCACCCGAACGATACCGTCGGTTGGGATCAGCGCCGTGGAACGCGTCCATTTTTTCAGATCCGCAGCGCTCTCCCGCTGGAACTGTGACTGTGACCAGTCGGTAGTACGGTCGCGGGTCTGGACACGACTCACGACCTCTAGCGTGGGCGGAGCCGATCCGTCGAATTCCGCGATCAGGTAGCGGGCGCCATAGTGGCCGTCCACGCCGACATTCATCACGGTCGCATTGCCCGACCAATCACTCTGCAGAGATTTCTGCCAGTCAGTGTCGATTGACGGTAGCGGAATCCAGACTTTCGCAGGGCTCGTCGCATTTTGCAGGTTAACCGTGGTGGTCACCTCAAAGGTCTGCCATCCGTCTGGACGCGGCGAGAATACCCGTGTCTCTGGCGACTCGGCGAACGTCATGTCTGAAGCGACACCCCATAGCAGCGCGCCCGATGCTGCCTGCAGAAGGGTGCGTCGCTTCATATTAATAGTTTTCATCATTATTCCAATTTCACTGCGCTTTGAACTGAATTGCATGGGCCGGTTGAGGTCAGTCGTCCATGTAGACTACCGAGCGGGGCCTTACTTTACGATAATTTTAGCCGGCTCGTGGTCGGCTGCACCCTCTTGCAACAATTGCTTCAGCACCTTACTGAACCGAGCATCTGAAATATCCAGTTCGCCGCTAATGCGCCAGCGGGCGCGACCATCCCGCCCGATGAGTATGCTCGTGGGTAGCACGCCTTTTGTCCATTGGCTGAAGCTCTGCCCCGACCCATCCACATAGACCGGGAAACCACTACCGTGCCTCGCTTGGAAATCTCGGATCGTCGCTCCTGACTCTTTAAAATTTATACCGATCACGACCAGGCCCTTGCCGGCGTCATTGCCGTTAGCGAGGGAAGCCAGTGCGGGAAACTCGTTTACACAGGGCTCACACCAACTCGCCCAATAGTTCAGCAGTACGACTTTGCCCTGCAGTTGAGTGGCGTCCCATGGTTTGCCGTCCAGTGAAGTAAGTTTGAGTGGCGGTGTGCGCAGCTTGCTGGGCCATGGCTCAAGCTGGAATTTTTCGGCGTGCGCATTATTCACCATCAGTGACATTACCGGTGCAATAAACATCGCCACAAAGAGAAGTCGCTTAAGGACGGACAGCGAAGATGGATTCAATGGAGTAGGCAGCATCAAAGTTTAGTTCGGGCGTTATTTTATCTGCCCGCGATGCTGACACGAAACTCTACCATCCAGGATCGCCACGACTTGCTACAATCGACACATCTATCTATATAAAAAACGTTACCGAAAGAGGTTCACATGGCACGATCCATATTGGATGAGCATCATATTCATGCAGCAGTGCGACAAAAGGTATCTGAGCATTTTCGTGACACGATACAAGAAGTACAAACCGCAATCGGCCAACATCGTATCGTTGTGGTTGGAATGTCCGGCAATTTCGTCGTTACGAAAGCACGGAGGCTGCTGGAAGAAAAAAATCTTGAGTTCACCTATCTGGAGTACGGCAGCTACTTTAAACAATGGCGTCGTCGCACCTCGCTCAAGATGTGGACAGGCTGGGCAACCTTCCCTATGGTCTTTGTGGATGGAACACTGGTTGGCGGCTATCAAGACCTGAAAGCACTGGATGATTCGGGTGAGTTACAACAAATGCTGACTTCCCGTCGGAACTGAAGGCCTTGTCTCGGTCGTTGCGCCTCGTGGCAGGCTGGGAATGAAGACCGAGGTGAGAAGCCGGGCCAACATCCTCTGCCGGATTACTTGAGCATTCCCTGGCGGTTCACACCGTCATAAGAACAGTATGAATTTGGCAGTTCGACAAACCTTCGGCGTGGTTTGGCACGCCACTTCGGCGTTACGTCAGACCTTGGGTAACTAAACACGGAGCCCGGTAGATAAAACAGGGGCTTTTCTGCGAATAGGTGTATGATGGCCGCGCTGTTGCAGGTCGCTCTCCGCTGCTGCAGCCGTTGTCTGACTCGGTCAGCGGTTGATCTGCCACCACCTTCCCGCCGACGCTTTGAGCCTACTGGCTCACATTCCGTCAAACTTCCCTTTCACGGCGAGCCTCACCTAGTAGCGCGGACATTGCGCTGCCCGATACGCGCTCGCTACAGGGCGCCCCAGGAACGTTCAGTGTTGAGACTGAGGCTGAAACATCCCTTTGCTCTACCTGATATTTAATGAC
>CAZXRS010000075.1:0-9072 GCA_964642635.1 uncultured Bifidobacterium sp.
GGCATAGGCACGGGCATTCACGTCGACGCGACCGATATCGAAGAACACGTAGGGTGTGGCCAAACCAAACTGGCGGCGGATTTCCAACTGCGTCAGCCAGCCGCGATCACCACTGGCCTCACCGGTCGGGTAGGCACGTACACCGAAGGGGCCGCCGAGCACGAAGTCTTCGGAAGAATCGAGATTCTGAGAACTCAGCTGCCAGGACAAGCGTGCAGAGAACAGCAAATTCACAGGTAGCTGCTGTTGACGTACGACGTCAAGGTTGAACTTGCGGAAGCCGCCGGCGGTTCCGGCCGTGTTATCGGCGCTGGCGCTGTAATCGATTTTTCCAACGGTGATCGTTGCACTGCCGTACGTTATCGCGGGGCTGAACACACCGTCACGCACGTCGAACTGCGCTACCAAGGGCAGCGAGTAGCCTGTTTTGTTCGAGCTGCTCGCCAGACTAAAGTCGCGCATGGACTTAGCCTGCAAGTTCGCGCTGAACGACACGTTCGCTGCATTCGAACGCAGATACGGATACATCAATCCGAAATTACCGATGTTTGCGATACCACCCGCTCCAGCGGCATTCAGGTTAGAAGCAATGGTGTAACTCGTGCGCGAATAGCCCGTCAACAGACGCAGACCCGTGTAGCCAAGGGGCCGGCTGTAGCTCACATTACCGAGCGTCAGATCTGCATCAGACCGCAATACGCTCGCTTGCAATTGGTCGCCCAGCATGGTCGGGCTGTTGAAGGCCACGTTGGCGCGTAGTCGGTTACGACCGGTATAACGACTGCCCTGATTGTCGAGACCGACATCAAAAACGCGCTGATTAACTTTATCAACCGCCACTTCAAGATCACCCGTGCCGACGCGCTCACCTGGTTTGATGAGTGGTCGAGTCAACACACCCGGTTGGTCTTGCAGCAGCAGCGTCGCGCGCTCGAGCTGCTTCTCGCGGATCACCTCACCGGACTTCAGTGGTGCCAGCCATTTTTCTGCGGACTCTTTGTACGAAGATTGTCCAACCACGACTACCTGGCCGTAGCGACCTTCGACGATTTCGATTTTCAGTTTGCCGGCATTGAGCGTTTGCGGCGGCAAAATCGCGCGTGCGAACGGATAACCTTGCGAACGGTAGTACTCCGCCAGTTTATCTGCCACCCCTTGCAGACCGGCCATATCAAATTCTTTACCCATGGAGTCGCCCAGAATCATCTGTAGCGTGCCATTAGTAAACGCGGTATTGCCGTAGAACGTGATCTGTTCGAGCTTGACCTTCGGCCCGCCCGGCTTGACCACCTCCCCCCGGTACGGATCAATTCGCAAGACACCCTCAGGTGCGGGCGGCGCTGGCGGCTTCACTTGTTCGCGCAGCACGCCGCCTGTATCCGGCGTGACGGCATAGGTGAAAGGCACCGTCAGCAACAGCGCTGCGGTCATGGCGTTTAGGCGAAATTTGGCGTTCATCGGCTTAGTGTTGCGCAAAGTTTGTCTAAAGAAACATGCGCAGACTACACCGGAATTGACATTTGATCTAGTACTAAAGTATGATCCGAAACATTCCCTGCCATAAACTTTTAGCAACTCTGGCAGGTTGTTTCCCATTTGGCAGCATTTGCCTCAACAGGAACCTGACCGCCCATGAGCCTGGCCCAAATTCGGCTATCCCCTGCTACCGCTGCCGCATCTTGTCGGCGGATGCTGGCGCTCGGCATGCTGGCCGCGTTTTTCTGCGGATCGGCGATGGCGGCCATGATTGGCGAGATCACCGTTCGGTCTAGGCTCGGCGAGCCTTTGCTGGCTGAAATTCCTATCTACGATATGCAGCCCGGCGAAGAGCAACATCTGGTCGCCTCGCTGGCATCGCAGGTTGCGTTCGAAGAAGCGGATTCGCAGCGCACGGCTGCGATGGAAGGCTTGGAATTTCAGCTGGTCCGCGTGGGTCCTCAGTGGCTCATTAAGGTCACTAGCGAGAAGCCCATGCGTGAGCCATTGGTGGGTGTCCTGCTCGAATTGCGCGCTGACGGCAAACCTTACTGGCGTGAGTACGCCATTGTTCCTGATGAAGCCATCGACGTCGCTCTGGACGAGATGGAAACACCTACCCTGCCTGAGCCCTCATCGGTCGCCATTGCATCATCAGATGACGCACAAAGTTCTGGTGATGGCGTAGTGGCTGCATCGGGGGATGATGCCGGCACTGGCTCGGATCAAGTGGCGAACGCAGATGCGGTGACTGGGGCCAACGACGTATCTGCCGCAGACGATAGCGCCGACCCAACGGCGCAAACGGAGATGGCCGGCATTTCTCCGCAGGCAGCCGTGCGCTTCCTGAAACAACGCAGCCAGTTCGCAAACGACGAGGGCGCTACTTCCCGCGCAGCTTCCCATGACGGCAATCGCAGCGTGTCCGGGGGCGTTGCACGCGCTAGCCGCATTCCGAAAACCTTGAAGGATCAGCTGAAACTGTCCAAGGCCGGCACGTCGAAGCCAGGTGCTAGCAAGCAGGATGAAGACAAACTCGCGAATCAATACGCTGAAAAAGAAGCGGCCAGCCGTATCGCAGAGTTAGAAAAAAATCTGACCAATCTAAGAGGCGCGCTAGATGAACGAGACAAAGTCGCATCGTCTCCAAACGCGCCTGCCAGCCCACCCGATCCTGCACCCGTCGCCGCGCGTAGCGTTACACCCTCGATCGTCACGCGCTTCAACCAACTGATTGGCGGTCAACACTCACGCTCGGCCATGCTGACGCTGGCTATGGCCATGATGTTTGTCGGCTGGCTAGTGATTCGCAAACCCCTGACCGATAAGGCAGACAAGTCCTGAGTGCCGAAGGCATTCGGACTCGAGGCTGGCTTTAAGGACTGCGCCCATGCGTTTCGATCCAGTCGCCACACTGTTCTTTCTCGGCGCGATAGTGGTGCTGTTGCTGGTCGATGCACGCATTGCGAATAAAGCTTCCGAGCGCAACAAAGATCTAGCACTGTGGTCGGCTGTCATCGCGCTGGCCCTCCACCCGATCGCCCTGCTTGTGACACAGCAGCTACCCATCAGTAGCTCGGCTGATGCATGGTTGGGTGCTGATATTGCTGGCGCAGGATTGATGGTCACCGCGCTCACACCTACCCGGCGAGGTCGCTGGATCATACCTTTGGCCATGACCGCAGGCCTGCTGACGGCGCTACTGGTGATCGTGGTCGGGCCCGGTTTATCTGATCAGTACGGTTCATGGGTACCCGCTATGCCACTGGCGGCTGCGTTCATCGGCGCTGCCGCTTCATGTCGGATTGATCAACACAACAACCTGAACAGCACAAGCGGACTTAGCACCGTGGTGGTGGCCTGCTCACTCGCCGCTGCCTTGCAATTACTGGTTCCGGTGTTACGGATGGCACAGGCCATGCAGCATCTGCCTTTACTGTCGCTCACGATGGCCGGCGGGCTGTGGCTGCTGCTGAAATTGTTTTTGCTGCGCGCGATGCTGAACGCCCGTTCGGCACGAGTTGCGCTCCATGATGATGCACTATCACAGCGTCTCGTGAGCTACGCGAATACGGTGAATGCCGCGATAAAAATCACTGCGCAATCGCTGCATCATGTTGCCGCCCCACTGCTGCTTGCCGGTACGGATGGGATCATTTTGTTTGCTAATACCCCAGCGAAACGTCTGCTGTCGAGCGAATCGCTGGTAGGTACACGCATCGAAGATTTGTGTATCGCCGTGCGCGCAACCAGTAGTCAGACCTTCAGTGCCGTCGTGCTGTCTACCTCACAAAGATTGATGATGCTGCAGATTCAAACGAAGTCTGTCAGCTGTGATGGGGCGCAGGCGCATCTGCTGACGCTGGAATCCGCCAAACTCGGCGGCCGCGAACTGGCTGCGCTACTGGTTGATGGACAAACGGATGCGCCGGGACATGCAAGCGGATTACTGGACCAGCATTTCGCGCTGACGGCCATGGCTAATGGCTGGTTTGATCTGCTCGGACCACTGGATCGCTACGCAGGCGCCGGACTGCTGTGGGATAAGCTTCACCTGCTGTCCGCCGATGACCATGAAATCGCACATCTTGAAAATGCGATCCTTCTCGCTCCTGAAGCGCGCGGATGGCTCAGAACACGCGATGGCCAGCCATTAGCGCTATCGCTCAAAAAACTTATCACGCCCGAACTACAGACTTTTTATCATCTACAGATAGAGCAAGAACATCACCAGATCGCAGAAGGACTGAAGCAACATGTCACAGCGCTCGGACAACGCATGGCAACCACGCTGAGTGAATTACGTTTGTCGCCAGAAACGCTGGCGATGCTGGCCGGCGTACCCCTGTCGCAGGTGCAATCGATTCTGCGCGGTGATGCGGATGAGAGCTTTGTAAGTGATGCGCATCGCGACGACGTTCATCGCAGGCTGGCTATCGCAATGGGCCTGCCATCCGACGCATACAGCTTGAGCACTACAACACTCCCAACCAAGACATGGCAGTCCAATGTATCGACCGACACCAGCAACGAGATTTCCATACCGCGCGCCGAATGGGCTCATCTGCCAGTGGCGTCGCTGGATGCCTTGTCGACGGTCGATAAGCTCGACTCTCCCGCTTCTTCGTTGACAACCACCACCAGCGACAGCGCCGTGCTGCTATCTCTGACCGGCATACTTGCGCTGTGCGGCGCGATGCTAGCCCTCATGCTCTTGCACTAAACTATCGCGCAAACGAATTTCGATGAATATGACTTCCCTACCTACACTTGTGGTCATTGATGACCATCCCATGATTCGGACGGCTCTGGTCGATACGCTGCGATCACGCTTCCCGACGATACAGCTGCATCCCTTTCCAGATGCGGAATCCGGCATGGACTTCCTGCGGTCCCAGTTACCCTCGTCGACCGCTGAATCATGGTTGGTGTTGATGGATCTGGGTCTGCCCGGACTAGGCGGCTTGGAAGCAATCCGTCATGTGCTGTCGCTCAGCGAATCGCTCACGCTGATCACAGTATCGGGCAATGATGATGATCTACAGGTGAGCGCATGCCTGGGCTCCGGCTCATTTGCCTTCATCAGCAAAGCTGCGCCGTTTGACGACACGATGGAAGTGATCAGTCAGGCGATTCATGGGACGCTACAGAAAGGTACCTGGCTGTCTGCGAGAGGCATCGACGACGCGTCGAGATTAGCTCGCATTACTCTGACAGATCGTCAGATTCAGGTGCTGGCGATGATCTGCCAGGGTTCGAGTAATCGTGATATCGCAGACAAACTCGGCATTACTGAAATCACCGCAAAATCTCATGTCGGAAGTATTTTCCGTTCGCTGGGCGTCGCCAGCCGAACGCAGGCGGTGCTGGTAGCGCAGCGACTGGGGCTATCCACCAACAATACCTAAGCCCTAAGTCAGCAAGGACAGCGACTGCGTGATCGCGTCACGCAGCGCCGTGATCGAATAGGGTTTCGCAAGGAAGCGAACGCGGTTATCAGCAGCGGGTCTGTCCATCCATGCGGATTCGTCAGCGCATAAGATCATCGGCATCTCGGTATTGAATTCATCATTCACCCGTTCGATCGACAGCCAGGGAGATTCGCCGCCTGGCTTCATATCCAGCAACACCAGATCAGGCACTCTGCCCTCGCGCGCCAACCTGAGTAATGCTTCATCCATGGAATGCGCCGTGAAGATTTCAATATCTAGTTCGGCAGCCAGCACCGCAATGGCATCTCCCACGTCTGGAGCGCAGCCTATGCACACCAGCAAGGTATTCGGGGGCGCTCCTGCACTGAGGTTCGCCAGTAGTCTGTCGACAAACTCTGACTCATGGCTGATTGCCTTGGCCGTCGCAGACAGAGGCGCTGTCGCGAGCGGAACATCAATCGAGAACATCGACCCGATGCCGAGGTGACTACGCACCGCAATACGGCCGCCGATGCGCGCAGCCAATCGACGCACGATGGCGAGTCCGAGACCCGAGCCCTGCGTGGTCAACTCGACGCGACCACCGCGCGAGAAATCTTCAAAGATGGCTTTTCTCTCGGACGCCGGGATGCCGGGGCCGGTGTCCGTCACCGCAATTCTGCACACACGATCACGCACCGAGATGCGCAGTCGGATACCTCCGGTTCGCGTATAGCGAATGGCATTGCTGATGAAATTTCTAACGATACGCTCGAGCAGCTTGGGATCTGTGATGACCAGGGGCTCTGCGTCTGTGGGTATGCAGATCTCCAGTCGCAGACCAAGATCCTCGGCAATACGACGATGCTCGGCGACCAGACGCTCGCAGAAAGCGACGACAGGCAATTGCAGCGTGTCGACTGGCATGGCCTCGTTGTCCAGCTTGGCCACGTCGAGCACACCGTCAAACAATTCAGTCATATAGCGCATGCTCTGCCGGATTCGAAGCAGGCTTTCGCGCGCCTTGGACTTGTCCGAAGGGTTCAATGCATCCTGACTTAAGGTGCGCTCTAAACCGCCGAGATACAGCGTCATGGCTTGCATGGGTTGCTTCAGATCGTGGCTGAAGGCCGCCAGAAAACGGGATCGTTCTGCCTCCATCGTCCGCAACTGTTCACGACGCATCGCCAGTTCAGACAGCAGGCCATCAATCCGTTCACGCGAAGCCAGAGTACGCGCCAGCCGACGCGCCATCGCGCCGAGCCACAGCAGCGCGCCTACCAGCACGAGAATCAGCAGGCCTGCCCACAAGGGCAAACCGACCTCATCAGGTAACCCGCTGAATGGAAAGGCGATACTGATCAAGCGTTTCTCCGCGAAGGCCAAATCGATATAAGGAATATCACTGCCGCAGCCATTTTTTGGTTGGCGTTCGACATTCTATATTATACTTTAGTCTAATCTTCGAAAGATGTCAGTTCAGCAACCCGATGCCCAAGTCACCGCCTAACGAGCACACCCCAACGCCAGCCGACAGCTGGCCTGGAAATCCATCGCCTGCACGTTCTGCAGGGAATGGCGCTGACCTGCTCTTCGGACGCGCCTTGCTCGGTGCTGCGACAGAACAGGACCCGGAAAGTCCCGTACCCACATCGGTATTAGCGCGGAGTCACGGACAGGACGAAGTGTCACCCGACGAATTGCCCGCCGGCTTTAGTGAACTGGCCAGGAAGCTGACACAAACGAATGCGCTGGTGGACAGAGCGATTGCCACCCTTACGGCTGACGACGCGCACGAACACACGACGGAAACCTTGTCTGAGCTGGGCGAGAGCCTGCGACGATTGTTTTCAGAACTCGATCAAGGTGGCGTGGATGCGGGTCACTGGCAACACATCACGACGCTGTTGAATGAACTGGCAGTGAAAATTGAGCACCGCGAGCAATTGCGCGTCGAAGTGAAAAATGCCCAGCATGCGATCGACAAAACAAAGATTCGCCTGATTGAACAAATCCAGGACGCTGCACGCGTCGAGCAGGAACGCTTATCTGTGACGCGCATGCGCAGCCGGCTGGCTGCCGTGATGGCAGAAAAGCTGATGAATAAGCTGCGTTAAGCGCGGCTGACGGCCGCGCCTCATCAACGCCAATCACTACATCTTTAGCTTGTCTTTCATCAACGATTTGATGTCCGCAAGCTCCGCGCGCAATGTCTTAATTTCCGCCACCAAGGATTCGGGACCTCCCGCATCAGTCGGGTCGTTCTGAACTTTGCTGATCGAATCGACGATCACGGCCACGAACAAATTAATGACAACAAAAGTGGCAATCAAGACGAACAGGACGAAAAATATCCAGGCATTAGGAAAGACTTCCATCACCGGCCTGGCGATATCTTCCGACCAGCCTTCGAGCGTCATCACTTGAAACAAGGTAAAAATCGTATGCGACAAGGATCCGAATTTGTCGGGGAAATCATGCGCGAAAAGATTGGTGGCAACGACGCCTGCCACATAAAAAATGATCATGATTAGGCCGAATACAGAGCCCAATCCGGGAAGCGAATGAAGCAATGCGGCGACAACAACGCGCATACTTTCCACCTTGTTGATCAGCCTGAGCACTCGCAAAACTCGCAGCGCACGCAAGACCGAGAGGCTACCTGTGGCGGGTAAAAAAGCGATAGCAATGACGATGAAGTCAAACACTGACCACGGGTCGAGAAAAAATCTCGGCCCTCTTGCGGCCATAAGCAGCACTAATTCGGCGACAAAAATCCACAGAATCACATGATCTACGATGTGTAGCGCAGGACCTATCGCTTCCGTAGCACTAGGACTTGTCTCGATACCAAGGATGGCAGCGTTAACGACAATGAGAAAAATCAGCCCATGCTGAACCCATGAATGAGCCATGAAGTTCTCGATGTTCTCTTTCCAACTCGGAGTGATCGAGGCCGCGTGATCCATATGCTTCTTTCGTAAGTATTAGAAGAGTTATTAAGAATAGGTCGGCACCAGTCTGACAAGGCCTGCACCGATCGAGTGATGTTAGACAGGGCGGGTATTCGGGAGAAAAAGTCACCGAATAATCAGCTTCAGAAAACCCCATATTGTAGGGTCATTCACATAATGACTGACCCTAATTTTCATGCTTTCCTGACATCCAAAGCAAGATTACCACTGTTGATTTTCTATACCCGTCAATTATCAGGTGGGGGAAAAGGCATTTTATGCCGCTACATGAATTCATCGACCGCAGATTTTGCGCGAGAGAACAGGACTATTTCACATCGATGCAATTCTGAAAATAAATTGAAACCCTTAAACCGCTGGGCACAGTTCCTAAACTTTCTGGATTTTTTGCCTTCGGAATATGGCGCGGACTATTGCAAATCTCTCTGCCTCGTCTCGTTCGGCCACTTTCTGATCGGCGAAGGACCGTGTTGGCTATGGCGCCTGATCGCAATAGGCAAAAAAATAGCGCCGTAGACAGGCGCTGGTGGCGGAAGCGGTGAGATTCGAACTCACGGAGGGCGCAAACCCTCGCCGGTTTTCAAGACCGGTGCCTTAAACCGCTCGGCCACACACCCTGAAGGCTCTCATTGTATAGGCAGCCAGGGTTGCTGGCGGATGCCGCTCAGCGAACACCGGGCTTCTGAGACTGAGGACACTCCAGCTGAATC
>CAZXRS010000076.1:0-9040 GCA_964642635.1 uncultured Bifidobacterium sp.
GGGTCATAGAAACTGTTCTGAGTGAAGACGCCGGGACTAGTTACTCCACCGCCCGAAGAGCCAGTGCGCTTGAGGCCACCCGGATCTTGCGCATCCTGCTGGAACCAGTTAATTAGTGTGGTGAGCTTGCTATCTTCAGAAATATTAAAGCCTAATCTGACGGTAGCCTGCTGCTTTTGCCATGCGCTTTGCTTGCGATATCCCGTGGCCGAACTATCCGAAGCCGACAGACGGTAGTTCATGTTGCCGTCCGTGCCTGCTGCTGTGATTTCACTACGTTGTAGACCGTAGCTACCGACATAGTAATCACCACCAATCTCTGGTGTCTGCGGCGGAGTTTCGGTAAACATCTGGATCACGCCGCCCGATGAGTTGCCATACATCGCAGAAAACGGGCCACGCATTACCTCAATACTTTCTACGGAGCCGAGGTCAACGTTGCCTGGTGTGCCAATGCCATCCGGCATGGTCAGCGGTATACCATCGACATACAGACGGACACCACGCACCCCAAAAGTTGAACGCGATCCGAAACCGCGCGATGAGATCGACAGGTCACTGGAATTCTGATTGCGATATTGCGCGCTAAGGCCGGGTACGCGCGCCAGGCTTTCGGACAGACTCACTCTCGGCTGGCCGTCCTGAATCTGATCTTTGTTGACTTTATCGATCGACATCGGCAGATCAAAACTATCTTGCTCCACGCGCGTCGCAGTCACCACGACGGGGGAGAGCACTTTGGTTTCGTCATCAGCCATGGCGAGTCCGCCGCCGAAGCAACCGGCAATTAATACAGCAAGGGTGGTTTTTTTAGAGTTCATCGGATTATGGTGTGGGTTCTTGCAAAACGCGCAAGGATAGCCGAACCACAAAGTTTTGATCTACGGAAATTCATTATTCGTCTGGCATTTCGAAGATTTTCAACAAATAGAGCCGAGCCAGCGGCAAATGAGTATCAATTTTGATAATCATTCGGGCAAAAAAAGACGGCCCATCGGGCCGTCTCTTGAATCCTGAATCTGGACCGGCGCAAGGCCGGCCAGCAAACCGTATTAACGGTTAGCGATGTACATCGTGATTTCGAAGCCGAAACGCAGGTCAGTCGCTGCTGGGGTAGTCCATGCCATGATGATCTCCTTGATTTAACCTAATGTGGGTTGAGTTGCCGCCTGCAGGGGAGCCAAGCGACGGATTGAATCATCTACCGACGGGGCCTTCCATGCATCGGTGAATGTCTTAAACGAATCTAATGAAAATCATGAACCGCGTCATCGGAATCAGTGCGGCACCTGGCTCGCCAGCCTGCCTGCTATGATCCCGCGAACTACCATGGACAACCCGCCTCTCCGACCCGATTCCGCAGTGCAGCAGAGTTACGCTCCCGTTTCCGGCATGAGCTTGAGGCTGAAGATCAACCTGGTCTTCTCGGTCCTGACCCTGCTCATGTTCGCGGTGCTGATTGTTGTCGAGATTTCCGCGACCCGAGCCAGTGTACGTGAAGAAATGGAAGCGTCGAGCCGGATCGCCACCCAGTTGCTGGGTCGTATCAGTCATTTTTACGGTCCGAATGAATTCCCCGAGCTAGTCACCTTCCTGCGCGATACCGGCCGCGTGCGGGCGAATGAAATCCGTCTGTATGACGCATCCGGGCAGACACTCTACCAATCGCCGCCGTCCCGTTACAAAGCTGGGCGCGATGCGCCGACCTGGTATGCATCATTAGTGGCGCCGCCGCAGAGCGAGCATGTGATCGAGCTGAATGGTGCGCGTCTCGTGGTGACGACCAATGCGACCCGCGCCATCCTCGACGGATGGGACAACCTGCGGGACATCTTGTTCACCCAGTTCGCACTGTTCGTTTTGGCCGACCTCGTCGTGTTCTGGTTAGTGGGTCACTGGCTGTCACCGCTGGAAAAGGTCGAGCGTGGCATGCGAGAGATTGAACAGGGTGAGCATCATGTACGGCTGCCGCCACTGCCCGGCAAGGAAGCCGGTGAGATGGGGCGGGCGTTTAATCTCATGGCGCAGGCAGTCGAGGAGAATATTCAGGTGCGGCAGTCTAGCGCCGAGGCTCAGGCACGACTTGACGCTCAGCGCGAGTTCACGATGCTTCTGCATGCGCGCATTGAGGAAGAGCGCGCCGCACTGGCGCTCGAATTGCATGACGAACTCGGACAATCACTGACAGCAATTCGCAGTATTGCCAAATCGATGATGCAGCATCCGGATGTCACCGGTGGACCGCTGGAGCGCCATGCGCAGATGCTATTTGATACGGCTGGCATGACGTCGGATGCGATGCGGCGCATGATTCCGCGGCTACGCCCTATACAGCTCGAAGGTATGGGCCTGGTAGATGCGGTGAGAGATTTGCTGACGGAGACACAGCAAAACCATCCTGGCATTAAGTTCGAGTTGTCGGTTGATGGTGAGTTACCGCCGTTGAACGACGGGCTTGAGCTATCGGCGTATCGCATCGCGCAAGAGGCGGTGACAAATATCGTCCGACATTCCGGCGCGACACGCGCGCGCGTCACGATCGCTATGAAGGGGGCGACGCTGTGTCTGCAGATCGCCGATAATGGCAAGGGTGCCGAGTCACTACAGCGCGAAGGGCACTACGGTGTGCGCGGCATGCAGGAACGAGCGGCGGCCTATAACGGTTCGGTGACGTTTAGCACCGGTGCTGAAAACGGTTTGCAGGTCAGTGTATCGATCCCGCTGATCGAGAGCCATCAAGGATAAGATGAAAAAAGCCATTAACGTAATGCTGGTTGATGACCATGCAGTAGTACGCTTCGGCTTCCGCATGCTGCTGGACGCCACCGATGACATCAAGGTCGTCGCCGAGGCGGAATCGGCCGAGGACGCTTATCAGCAAATCAATGCGCTGAAGCCGGATGTGATTGTGATGGACATCTCTCTGGGTGGAACCATGGGGGTCGAGGCCACCAAGCGCATCATGGCTCGAGACAAGTCGGCGAAGGTGCTCGGTTTGTCGTCGCATGAAGATCCCAGCTATGTGCGCTACATGCTCAAGGCTGGTGCGCTCGGCTATCTGTCCAAGCGAAGCGCGCCAGATGAGCTGATTCACGCGATCCGTCAGGTGAGCGAAGGGCGCATGTACATCGAGGCGGGATTATCGCAGCGGATGGCGCTGGAAGAGTTTAATGGCGAGAAGAGTCCTATCGAGGTGCTATCTGAGCGCGAGTTCGGTGTCTTCATTCAACTTGCGAAGGGGCTATCCGTAAACCAGATCGCCGACATGCTGAATATCTCGCCGCGCACAGTGGGCACTCACCTTTACAACGTCAAGCAGAAACTTGCCGCAACTAATCAGGCGGAGTTGACCTTGATTGCGGTACGGCATGGACTCATTGAGACTTGAATAGTCGGTAGCACATAGTGCACCGCTGCCTCAAAGGCGCCCGGAATAAACATTCTCTTACGTGACATGATGAAATAGGGCAATTAAGCCCCTACCGATCTTGTCAGTGGAGGTGCCGGTGAGCATGTTTGGTCGAAGCAGTATGCGGTCTGCGGATCCTGTGACGTCTGAGGATGCGATGATGATCGATATCCAGTTCTTCGATGAGGTAGGTCGCTGGAACCCTCGTAAAGTCATTTTTTCGGCGAGCGTCGATGAGGCGCGCGCAAAGAGCCTCAAGGTAACGCTCTTTGGCGGCATTATGCGATTGCACGCGCGCGTCTGGGCAAAGAATTATGTCAATACGCATCTTTCCCATGCTGCGGCCGCAGCAACATTTATCGCCAACGTCAAATCCTCTGGCGTAGTCAGCCGGCGAGCATTCTTTGATCTTGTGGCTGGAGAGATGCTCGGCAGTGCCTCGCCCATGCAAACGGTGAGATCCTGTTCCGCGGGCAATCGCCACACCAACTCCGTGCCTTACTTCGCGAACCCAAGAGAACTCATTCACGACCATGTGAGGGGCATCGATTGGGAAAATATCGATGCAAATGATTTTTCTAAGTTCACCTCTTCCCATGTATCTAATCTCGTCGCGTTAATTAATGAATTGGCGCCGCACCCTGAAAACGACGAACTAATCAAAAAAATAAATTCATTTTCTGGAAGATTGCAGGAATGGGCTCGGGCAATCGATGATGAAAATCGGGGTTCCAAAATTCTTAAAGAAATTGGAATGCCTTTGCAGAAAGCAATTGATAGTTATAGCTACGATTCTGATTGTTTGCCGATAATCTCAATGCAAGATTCATCTGTCGGAATTGAGGCACATGAATTTATCGAGAAAGAATATCAAAAGCATCTGAAGGAGCATCCCGGATTTGTATGTGTGCAATATGAGCCTATCGTCGAATCCGGCTTTCTGGAGTATTGCAAGGATGGTGACTATTTTTTTACGAGAGCCAGTGTCTCGGTACTTGAAAAGATGGATAGAGAGATTCTGCAGACTGATTCAAGGCTTTGGAAAAATGCTCTTGATTCAATGTCGGACAAGCAAAAAGCAGCGATGGATAAAAGGCGCGAGCAACTGAGGAAAGATCTTCCTCGGCAGTTAGAAATTTTAAGGGAAAGAGAGCGCCGTTTTGCGCCGGTTGGTACTCCGATTCCAAGTAATTTCAGCGAATCAGAAATGGAGTCGGTTGATTTTCTAAAAAATACTAATTGGAGTAATTTTGGTAAGGATAGACATCTCTCAGCATATGATATTGATAAAATTTCGCTGATCATAGATATGATCATAACGAAGGATGTTGACCAGAATTTGGTTGATTCGCTTGGTGAATTGCTTGCGCTAGTCTTGAGAGAAATAGAATGGGCTAAAAATTATTTCTCAAATAAAGATGAATTTCGATATTTTTATAATGATCTAAAGTCAAAAATTGTTGGTCCTGCTATGGAGGTATTGAAGAACATTGCGTTAAAAAAAGATCTGAATCCGGCTACCCCTCAGGCCATTAAATTCTGGTTAGACGAATCGGACAGTGACTCTGAATCTGACGATGATTATTGATATAAAAATCATCGCTCTATTTAAGTAAGTATGGGAATATTTTTGCTTTTTAATCCTGAGTCAATTTGGTTTGGCAAGGCAGTAATGTAATTTGATTAATGTCAGGTATCAGATTGCCGAACCTTTTTTTATAATGATTCTTTCGGATGTATTTATTTCGCATGCTCGACTAACATCCATTTATGGATTCTGTGGATAGATACGATTTGAGGAGCTCCATGCGAAGCAAATTGATACTCGCAATCATTGTGTTTGGTGCGGTCGCCGCTGTTCAAGCCGACCCCGACATCCACGGGAGCGTCACTATTTCTTCCGGTACGCCACCGCCACCCGTCGTACGCCAGGAACCGCTGCCACCGCCGCGCCCATCATTTGTCTGGGTGCAGGGCTACTGGAGCCTGAGTAATCATAGGTATGAATGGGTGCCGGGCCGCTGGGAGCGAGCACGAGCGGGCTTTGTGTATGTGCAGCCTGAGTGGCGCGAAGGCCCGGGTGGCTGGGAATTCCGTCAGGGCGGATGGCGTAATGACGTGTCTGATCGCGAGCAGGATCATGATCGCGACAGCCGCAGCCATTGCCCGCCGGGTCATCGCAGGAAGGGTGAGTGCTAGGCTATTTGCAGGTGTTTTTTGAGATAGGTCCCAATTTCCCGTATAGGAAGGCTCGACAGGTTATTGTGCAGCTGCCCGGTAATGTGCTGCTCGACTCGCTTAGGTACGTGCTTGCGAAGAAAGCCAAGAAACTCAGGTGGCGCAACCATGACAAGACTGTTATAGCGTTGCTTGTCGCAGCCTTCCGCGAGTAACTGCATCAGTCGTCGGGAAAAGGCTTCCTCGTGATGTTCTCTCTGCGATACCGGTGATTCAGCCGTGTCACCTTGATGAGGTTTGCCTCTTCCGTAGTACCGTCCTTTCGCATCGTGATGGAGTTCAGCGTCATTTTGCCGTCCTTGTGGGTTAAGCAAGTCTTCGATTTCTCGAAGTTCATCGAAATTTCTGTCAGATTCGAAAATCCGCGCACGGCTGCGATCGGCGATCATGATCCATTGCTTGCTCATGAGGGTTCTCCATGCATCAATATCGTTTCGACCACCATGCTTCAGCAATGTTCGGCGCTACGTTGAAACTTCCATGCTTATCTGACATCTCACGGTGACTGTGTCGCGGAATCGCGAACGCATTCGCTGGAGGCGCAAATGATCAGTCAGCAAAGCGAATTTTTTTCTGCGCAGGTGTGCCCGCATCGGGATAATTCCCTGTCTGTCACACCGAAAGATGTCGGGCCAGAACGGGCCTCTGCAAAAGATGTCATCGAACGCCACCTTGATTCTCTGGATCCTGACGAGCGGCAGCAGGCATTGCTGGATGATGCCATCGATCTTACTTTTCCAGCGAGTGATCCGCTGGCCGTATCAGGCGGCGTTACCCGCATTGGGAAACCCGTTGGGTAGACTCACTAAGATTTATTTCATGAGTCGGGTGCGCGTCGCTACATACGTCATGAGCAAAGCGATGATGCCGACTACGCACAGGGCAGTCTTCATCCCTAGCTGCTGAGCGATGGCGCCGATCATGGGCGGACCGACCAAGCTGCCTGAGTAGGCCATGGTCGCAACTCCAGCAAGTGCGGCCGGTCCCCGAAGCCCTGCGGCACTGAACAGAAATGGAAAGACCAGCGCTAATCCCATACCGGTGACTCCGAAGCCTCCGAGGGCGAAGTACTTGTTTGGAGCGAATACCGTAAAGAACATCCCAGACGCAGCCAATACCGTGCCTCCGATCACGAGTGCTCTCGCGCCGTGCTTAGCTTTCAGGCGATCGCCTATGGATCGTGATATCAGCATCATGATGGAGAACGACACCAGAGATAGCGGTGCAAAACTGTCCGAAGCACCAAAGTGATCTGTCATGAAGATCCCTGACCAGTCCGCAATGCTGCCCTCTGCCATAGCGGCAAGAAAGCCAAGTGCACCTAGCAGTGCGATGTCGTTACGCGGTAGTTCAACACTGCTTCTGGTGACACGCTCCCCAACGTCTGCCGGCAGCTCTCGCGTAGCGCGGTGCAGCAGGTAGGCCAATGGTGATAACAGCAGGGCGTAATGCAGTAATGGTGTGATCTCGAATGCGGCCATGCCGCTACCGAGAGTAACCCCGGTAAGGCCACCGCCGCAGGCACAGGCATGTAGTAGAGCCATGATTGACCGGCCGGCATGGCGCTCATGATTCGCAGCGACTGCATTGATCCCGACATTCAGCGTACTGGAGGCGAGTCCCAGCAGGAGTACCGCCAGCATCAACGCGGGAAGGCTAGATGCCGCGCCGATCGCTAGTAGTGCAACGAGCAGAGTGGAGCCCGAAGTCTTTATGGTCAGACGACTTCCAACTCGCCCCATGAGCCAAGACGATACCGGAAAAGAAAGCAAGGCCCCAAGCCCGCCCATGAGTAACACCCAGGACAAGTCGGCGTGCGAACCGTGTACCGCCTCGCGTAATGCGGGAAGGCGTCCTACCCAGGATCCCATCATCAATCCAAACCAGCCGAATAGCACTGGCAGAGTAAGGTCTCTGGTACGAAGCGGCGTTAGAGAAAGATCGGTGCGTGAGGGAGTGAGCTTGCCTGATTCGGAGGCGCCGCGGGTCAAGAGCATGAGTAAACAGGAGGGAGGCGAGTGGACACGCTCTTTGGTTCATGACCGCTGGAAATAGTTTCTGTACGGCAGAAAAATAGGGTTGAAATAACATGTTCATACGCCGTTTACAGCCTTGCTGCTCCGGCGCAAGAATCGAGCAAGGAATCGCTTGTCAAAGACACCTCGCGCGAACCAGCGCGCGCCACCTTGGCAGAGAGTGGTATTACAGTCCCAAGCTTGGTGCGTACGCTTGGCAGAATCAGAGGGAATGTTCCGATGAGGATCGATTCGATCGGGAGCATCGATGGCAGAAAGCGAGGGGAAGTTCAATTCAGGATTGATGAGTATCAATCTACGTCGATTGGGAGGGTACTACTGTAAGACAAATGTTCGAAGAAGAGTATCTCATGGCCAAGATTCATACACATTACGACAATCTTAAAGTGGCTCGCGACGCGCCGCCGGAAGTAATCCGTGCTGCGTACAAGACGCTATGTCACAAATTTCATCCTGATCGGCACGGAGGCAGTACGAAAGCCACACAAACCTTTCAGTTGATTAATGCGGCCTATGAAGTGCTATCCAATGCTGAAAGTCGCCATCAACATGACAGGTGGATCACGAAGATGGAATCAGCATCGCCTGTCCCCGAGAAGTTACAGCGAGCGCCAGTATCGACACAATGGAACGGCAGAGAACGTCGGCGCCGTTCTGTTTCACATGTGGTAAACCATGCATCATCTGCCATTGAGTCCGCCATGCGACTGAAACGGTCAACTGCCATTTTTGCTCTGTGGGCTTCTGTCGGTGTGCTAGGCGCGATGCTCTTAGTGCTGTATCACGCCTGATTCCCTTCAAAACGATATATACCCACTATTCGTCGCTCAGTCGTCCCGGCCGAAAGCGAGTTGAGTCTGACCGGGCTGCTTACGTGTGCCGCGCCGAGCCCTCGATACTTTTGTGGTCCCTGTCAATGCGACTTCAGGCACGAGCTTACGCACCGAACGCTTGATGGCAAGTAGCTGTTCTGAGCGTGCCAGACGGACGAGGCTAAGCATGGTCTGTCGCGCGAACCACGCCTCGCGCAGGTTGCAGGTGCCACCTGAACTCGCACGAAGAAAAGATTCGATCAGGATGTCTGACTGTGAAGTGAGATTTTTTGCTGGAGAAGATTTCATGGCTTTGCTCATCATTTCCACTCGTAATTTGTTTGTTAGAAAAGAGTCTAGCGGTAATCCCTCCAAATTCCAGTGCAATCCGATTGAGACAAATCAACGTGACGTGACACTCTGCGAAAAAGTAAAACAAGCTTCCTATTTTAATAACTCTGATCGAGCTGACAATTCGAATAACGAACCTTTCCGTCTCCGCTCGAGAGGCTTAGGTGGGGAGCGGCGGATGACAAGTGGGGAAC
>CAZXRS010000077.1:0-8995 GCA_964642635.1 uncultured Bifidobacterium sp.
CGATGAAGTGTGCGAAGTCTCGTACAAGGACCGTGGCGGTAAGTATCAGGGACAGCATGGCGTGACGCTGCCGAAGGCCTGATCAGAACATGGATGGGCGACCCGAAGTGAGTCGCCGATTCGCTGCGAACGCTGCAAGTCCTTAGCCGGCGTTTGCTGCAGGTCCGCAATGGACCGCCATCTGTTAGCATTTCAGGAAAGTCGGCACGATCCGGCAGACCGATAAGACTACGAGGCAAGCGGTGGACACCTTCCAGAGTATCGACGCATTCGTTCGTGTCGCCGAGGCGCAGAGTTTTGCGGACGTGGCCCGGCAGCTGGGCGTGTCCAAGTCAGTGATCACCAGCCGCGTCCAGCAGCTCGAGGAATTCGTTGGTGCGCCGCTGTTCCATCGCACCACACGGCATGTGAGATTGTCCGAGATTGGTGAGCTGTTTCACAAGGAGTGCGCCGAGCTGATTGCGCGCGCAAACGGCGTGGTCGACCAGATGCGCGATTCGCGTGTGGCCCCGACGGGTATGTTACGCATTCATGCCTTGCCCGGTTTCGTGCTCGGTCACATGGCCCACCTGCTGAATCAATTTCAGAACCTGTATCCAGGCATCGCGATCGATCTGACTGTGAATGACGCTGTCGTCGATCCGGTGAAAGAGGGCTTCGATTGCGCGTTGCAAATCTTCCCGCCGGCTTCTGAAGAGTTGATCGAGCGCCGGCTGTTCCCGGTTCGGCGCATCTTCTGTGCGTCGCCTTCGTATCTGCGTGAGCATGGAGCGATCGTTGAGCCCGAGGACTTGCAGAACCACAGACTCGGGCTCTACTCTCGCTATCCGTCGCGTGACCGCTGGGTGTTTACCGGCATCGACCGGCAAGTGATTCTGGATTTGAAGCCCTCGCTGCGCACCAACAGCGTTCACATGCTGCGTGATTATGCGATCGATGGCGGTGGCGTGGTGTGTATCCCGACCATCGTGGCCGCTGATGCGATCTCTGCCGGCCAGCTCGCGCCGCTGCTCGACGATTTTCAGCTGTCCCATTTCTGGTTTTCCGCGGTCTACCCCAAGACGCAGCGCAACATGTACAAGCTGCGGCTCTTCCTCGACCACATCACGCAAAGCTTCTCGGAGACGCCACCATGGGACGTTGCCATGAACGCTAAGGCTGCGGCTGCCGAATAATCCCCCATGCTGCGCTGCACATTGTTTGGATTTTCCGAACACTGTGATCGGCATAAGCAGACTTCTGCTAGTCTTGCATCGAGGCTACATTCTTCCTCAACGCGAGCAGTCATAGCTTGCTGAGCTTAATTATCAAAAATAAAACTGAGGAGACTTCCCCATGTCTGAGTTCGTCACCCGATTCGGCTCCCTCGACAATTACGAGAAGGGTCATATCGAGATCATCAACGACCAACCTAAGCATTATGTGTTCTCGAACGTATTCGAGGTCGCGAGCAAGTCGAAGCCTTATGAAAAGGTCGCGGTCGCGAAAAACCTTGAATACCTCATCGAGGCGATCCGCGCCGAGGGTAAGTCAGACTGGATGGCCTGCTCGCATGACGAGTTTTGCGTGGTGATGGATGGCGACGTGACGGTTGAATTCGTCAAACTGGACAATCCCGATTCAGTAGCACCGGCGAACAAAGATGGCACGGTGAAAGTCGGTGGAGAGCCCAAGGGCAAGCGCATGGGCTCGATACGTCTCAAGCGCGGCCATCAGGCGCTGCTGCCGAAAGGCGCTGCATATCGTTTCGATAGCGCCAAGCCTTCGGTGATGATCCAGCAAACCATCCTCGGCGATCTAACGGTCCAGAAATGGGCAGAGATCTGCTACAAGTGAGCGCATAGACGCCATCACACACAGAATTCAGGAGACACACATGAACGCACCCTCAGAAAAATTTCCAGCGATGATCGCCGGCTACAAGACTTTCGAACTCGGCGCATTCACCTTCGCGCGCGATGAATACTTCGTGACCATCACCTGGCCGGTGCACAGCGGTCGTCGCCAGTCGCACACCATCAGTGCCGATGCCTTCCTGCGTGCGCTGATGCGCGATGTGGCCTGGGGCTTCTTCTACGGCCTGGTGAATTTCGATCCGGTGTTTGGTACCCGCAACCTGTACGGTAAGGTTGAATTCTTTGGTGGTCGTTTCAACGAGCACTATCACAACAACGGCCTGTCTTACACCGAAATCTTTGATACGCCAGTGGCAATGAAGCGTATCAAGGAAATTCTGGCGGATTGGGTGAATGCAGGTTTCGATCCGTTCGCAGCGCCGATGGAAACGGGTGATGCCGCATTCGGTGAAAAGCACGGTAGTAACCTGGAGGCTATCGATCGCTATCGCGTACCGACCAAGCGCATGCCTGGTCTCGAAGGTGACTCACCGCTGCGTGGCGATGACAATGGTTACCCGATCAACCGTGCATTCGCCGACGTGTCGCAAGACAAGCCCGAAATCAAGGCCGAACCCGGCTTCGAAAAAGAACTGCACGCGTTCAATCTGTTCGCCTATCTGTCACGTTCTGACGTGACCTGGAATCCCTCGGTGACCTCGGTCTGCAAGAACAGCCTGTTCTGCCCGACGACTGAGGAATACATCCTGCCCATCATCCACGGGAATGACCGCGTCGAATGGTTCCTGCAACTGTCCGATGAGATTATGTGGAACATCGCCGACAAGGAAACCGGTCGTCCGCGCGCCCGCGTGCTGATGAAAGCCGGTGATGTGGCCGCGATGCCGGCGGATATCGCGCACCAGGGTTTCTCGAAGAAGCGTTCCATGCTGCTGGTGTGGGAAAACGCCAATCCGGAGATTGTGAAGCTGTACGAATCCAAACAGCTACCCCCTTATCCGGTCGACTTCTGATCAAGAACCAAGACCTCTCCCTACTGCAGTGAAACGGGGGCCTAACGGCCTCTGTAGGGAGAGCTACGCCCAAATTTCGCCCTATGGGTCTTCCATGAGCTCGATACAAAACAAGTTGTTCATCGGCGGCAAATTCGTCGATGCGAAAGACGGCGCGACGATCGACGTGCTGAACCCGCATGACAATTCATTGATCACGCGCGTCGCTGAGGCGAAGGCCGCCGATGTCGACGCTGCCGTTGATGCAGCAGAGCGCGCATTCCCGATGTGGAGCGGGATGCCTGCTGCCGAGCGCGGCAAGCTGCTGCTGAAGCTGGCGGATCGCATTGAGGCCGAAGCCGATGCGCTGGCAAAGCTGGAAGCGATCGACACCGGTCACCCGATTCGCGATGCAAAGAACATTGATGTACTGCGCACGGCAGCCTGCTACCGTTACTTCGGTGGCATGGCCGATAAGTTTCAGGGTAGTCTGGTGCCGGTCGATGCGGGTTTTCTGAATTACGTGTCGCGTGTACCGATTGGCGTGGTCGGTCAGATCGTGCCCTGGAATTTCCCACTGATGTTCACCAGCTGGAAGTTGGGGCCAGCACTTGCGGCCGGCAATACGGTGGTGATGAAGCCCTCTGAAATCACGCCTCTATCAACGCTGCGTATTGCAGAGATGATGGCCGAAATCGGTTTCCCGGAAGGTGTCGTGAATATTGTCGTCGGCTATGGTGCTACCGCAGGTCAGCATTTGGCAGAGCATGAAAGAGTGGGCAAGATCTCATTCACCGGCTCCACCAATATCGGACGTCGCATTGTCGAAGCGTCGAAGGGTAACCTGAAGCGAGTGCAGCTCGAGCTCGGTGGCAAGGGCGCTAACATCGTGTTTGACGATGCGAACCTGATGGCTGCAGTCAACGGTTCGGCTTGGGCGATTTTCCATAATCAGGGGCAAGCCTGCATCGCCGGTTCGCGTTTGATCATTCATGAAAAAGTCGCTGACGAATTCCTCGAGCGTTTCGTCAATCTCGCGAAGTCTATTCGTTTGGGTAATCCGCTGGATCCCGACACTGAGATGGGTCCGCTGACCTCAACGGTGCATCGCGATCGCGTGCTGTCCTATGTCGAGGTCGCGAAAGAGCAGGGCGGCGAGATTCTGTCGGGCGGCAAGGCACCGACGAATCCTGATCTCGCTAAAGGTTGCTATATCGAGCCCACGATTGTTCGCGCCAAGCCGACCGACCGCGTATCGCAGGAAGAAGTGTTCGGTCCCTTTGTCACCGTCACCACTTTCAAGGACGATGCAGAAGCACTGCGTATTGCGAACTCGACCGAGTATGGTCTCGGTAGCGGCCTGTGGACACGCGAGCTGTCGCGCGCGCACAAAATGGCGCGTGAGATCCGCGCCGGCATGGTCTGGATTAACAGCTACAAGCGCGTGAACCCCGGTTCGCCGTTTGGTGGTGTGGGTCAGTCGGGCTATGGCCGCGAGATGGGTTTTGAGGCGATGCATGACTACACCGAGGCCAAGTCGGTCTGGGTGAATGTGGATGCGCAGATCGCCCCGCATTTCAAGCGCTAAGGATTGAACTTGCGCTCTTTCGTCTACAACGCTCAGGCCTCCCGCATCGTCTTCGGCGCGGGAAGTCTGGCGCATCTCGAGCGCGAAGTACAAGCGCTGGGAGCGCAGCGTGCGCTGGTGTTGTGCACGCCCGAGCAGCAGCCGCTGGCAGAAGATATAGCGAAGCGTCTCGGTACTCGCGCTGCCGGCGTATTCGCCAAAGCGGTGATGCACGTGCCGGTAGAAACTGCATCAGCGGCAATCGACGAAGCAAAGCGTGTGAACGCTGATTGCGCGTTGGCCGTCGGTGGTGGCTCGACCACCGGTCTCGGTAAAGCGATTGCACTCCAATCGAGTTTACCGATACTCGCAATTCCGACGACTTACGCTGGTAGCGAGATGACGCCGATTTGGGGCATCACCGAGAACGGTCTGAAGAAAACCGGTCGCGATGCCCGCGTGCTGCCGCGTACGGTGATCTATGACCCTGAACTCACGATATCGCTGCCCGTTGGGTTGTCGCTCACCTCGGGTATGAATGCGATCGCGCATTCAGCAGAAGGTCTGTACGCGCAGGACACGAATCCGGTCATGGATTTGATGGCTGAGGAAGGCATACGCGCGATGGCGGCAGCTTTGCCGCGCGTATACGCCAACCCGGGGGATATCGATGCGCGTAGTGATGCGTTATACGGTGCCTGGTTGTGCGGCATTGTGCTCGGCAATGTCGGCATGGCGCTGCATCACAAGTTATGTCACACCCTCGGTGGAACGCTCAATCTGCCGCATGCGGAGGTGCACACGGTCGTGTTGCCCCATGCGATCGCGTTCAATTCTCAGGCAGCACCCATCGCCATGCAGAAAATCGCACGGGCCCTGCAGCGCGATGACGCTGCGCTCGGCTTGTATCGACTCGCAAAAGATCATGGCGCACCGTTCGCGTTACGCGATATCGGTATGAAACAAGAAGACATTGCACGCGTCGCGCAGATCGCTGTGCAAAACCCTTACTGGAATCCGCGCCCGGTGAATGCGGAAGCCGAAGGCGCGTTGCGCGAACTATTGCAACGTGCCTGGGAAGGAGCACCCCCAACATGATGAGTTTCATTGAAATTCATCAGAAACACCAAAGCAGCAACATAAACCAAGAGGAGACTACAGCATGGCAATGAGCAGACGAGTACTCATCAAGAGCACAGTAGCCGCGGCGCTGATGACGATTTCAGGATTCAGCTTCGCCGCCGATACGATCAAGATCGGCTACGTGTCACCACAGACCGGCCCGCTGGCACCGTTCGGCGAGGCGGACAAGTGGGTGATCGAGCAAATGAAAGGCGCGTTCAAGGACGGCATCACGGTCGCGGGCAAGAAGTATGCGGTCGAGATTGTGCTCAAGGACAGCCAGTCGAATCCCAACCGCGCTGGCGAAGTCGCGAATGACCTGATCTTGAAAGATAAGGTCGCGATGATCCTGACCGCCGGTACCCCGGAAACAGCGAACCCCGTATCCGACGCCTGCGAACTGAACGAACTACCTTGCGTATCGTCAGTGGTGCCATGGCAGCCATGGTTCTTCGGCCGCAAGGGTGATCCGGCCAAGGGCTTCAAGTGGACCTATCACGTGTTCTGGGGCCTCGAGGATGTGATCGCAAACTTCACGAACGGCTGGAACAGCGTGAAGACCAACAAAAAAGTCGGCGGCCTGTTCCCGAACGACGGTGACGGCAATGCCTGGGGCGACAAGGAGCGAGGTTTCCCGAAACCGCTGGCTGCGCAAGGTTACTCGCTGACTGATCCGGGTCGCTTCCAGAATGGCACGCAGGATTTCTCGGCCCAGATCGCTGCGTTCAAGAAGGATAACGTCGAGATCGTCACCGGTGTTGTGATTCCGCCGGATGCGAAGACCTTCCTCACGCAGGCACGCCAGCAGGGTTACAAGCCTAAAGTCATCACGCTGGGTAAGGCACTTCTGTTCCCGGGTGCGATCGAGGCGCTGGGTGACCTCGGCGACGGCCTGACGACCGAAGTCTGGTGGACACCGTCGCATCCGTTCACGTCAAGCCTGACCAAGCAGTCGGCCAAAGATCTCGCCGGCGCCTATGAGGCATCGACCAAGAAGCAGTGGACGCAGCCGATCGGTTTTGCGCACGCACTGTTCGAAGTCGCTGCGGATTCGCTCAAGCGTGCGAAGTCGGCCAAGGCCGGTGACCTGCGTGATGCCGTCGCTGCTACTCAGCTGAAGACTGTGGTGGGTGATGTGAAGTGGGGCGGCGAAGGCCCGTTCAAGAACGTCAGCAAGACTCCTCTCGTGCTCGGCCAGTGGAACAAGGGCGGCAAGTACAAGTATGAGCTGACTGTGGTGAACAATCAGGCCGCACCGGCGATTCCTGCTGCCGGCAAGATGCGTCTGATGAACCCGTAACTTCGTAGAAGGCATCATGGCACTCCTCGCCCTCAAGAATGTCAGCAAGTCCTATGGCGCTCTGAAAGTCACCGACAATGTGTCACTGTCAGTGGCCGAGGGTGAGGTGCTCGGTATTCTCGGCCCCAACGGGGCCGGGAAAACCACCTTGTTCAATCTGATCTCTGGTGACGTGAAAACCGATGCCGGAGACGTCGAATATCAGGGTGAGCGCATCAATGCGCTTGCTCCTTTCGAGCGCTGCCGTATCGGTATCGGCCGCTCATATCAAGTACCTCAGCCGTTCGGTCACATGAGCGTGTTCGAGAATCTCGTGACCGCTGCATGCTTTGGCGCGCAGGTCAGCGAGAAGGATGCGTGGGACATCGCCTGGGATGTACTGCAGAAAACGGATCTGACGCGGTATGCGAATCATCCAGCGGGTGGTCTGACACTATTGAACCGCAAGCGGCTTGAACTGGCACGCGCACTGGCGACCCGTCCGACTCTGCTGCTACTGGACGAGATCGCCGGCGGCCTCACCGAGCATGAGGCACAAGAACTAGTTGAAGAGCTGCGTCGAATCAAAAAAGAAGGCGTGACGATGATCTGGATCGAGCATGTGGTGCATGCCTTGCTATCGATCGCGGACCGGCTTCATGTGATTAATTTCGGTAAGACGCTGTGTGCCGGTGACCCGCATCAGGTAATGCAGGACGCTGAAGTTCGCCGCGTGTATATGGGTCTGGAGGCCTGAATGCTGCTGCAGGCGAGCTCCGTGACTGCTTCGTATGGTGATGCACAGGCGCTGTTTGGTATCGATATCGATATTCAGCCTGGTGAAGTACTCGCGCTGATTGGTGCCAACGGCGCTGGCAAGTCCACCTTTTTGAAAGCACTCACAGGATTATTGCCACCGAAGGAAGGCGAGATACGTTTCGATGGCCAGCGTATCGATCGCATGGATGCTGCTGACATCGTCAAGCTCGGCATTGCGATGGTGCCAGAGGGGCGCCGGCTGTTTCCTTCATTATCGGTTGAAGAAAATCTACTGATGGGCGCGCTGTCACGCCGTGCCGGCGCATGGAACCTCGAGCGTGTGTACAGCTTGTTCCCTATCTTAAAAGAAAAACGCCATCATCCGTCGACCTCGTTATCCGGTGGGCAGCAACAGATGGTGGCGATTGGTCGCGCACTGATGAGCAATCCTCGCCTGTTGCTGTGCGATGAGATTTCTCTCGGTCTCGCGCCGGTCGTTATCCGCGAGATCTATGCGTCGCTTCCTGCACTGCAAGCAGATGGTATGTCGCTACTGATCGTCGAACAGGATGTGCAGCTGGCGATGCAGATGTCATCGCGCGTGGTCTGCCTTCAAGAAGGCCGGGTGTCTTTGGTGGGCAAGTCTGGCGAACTGACACGTGAGCAGATTAGTGCCGCGTACTTCGGAGTCTGAATCATGATCGACATCCTACTTCAGGGATTGATGCTCGGTGGACTCTACGCACTGTTCGCACTCGGTCAGTCGTTAATGTTCGGCGTGATGCGTCTGACGAATACCGCTCAGGGTGACTTCATTATTCTCGGTGGCTTTTCCGCGATCAGTTTAGCTGCAGCGACCGGGCTGTCGCCGGGCGGAACGGTGCTGTTGATTGCGCCGGCTGCTTTCGTGTTTGGCTATCTGCTGCAGCGCTTTGTGCTGAATGGCACGCTGGGTCGTGATCCACTGCCGTCACTGGTCGTGACCTTTGGTCTCGCGATCATCATTCAGAATTTGCTGCTGGAAGTGTATTCGGCGGACCCGCGCTCACTCGATGCGGGTGCGATCGCGCTTGAGAGCCTCACCTTCGGCACCAGTACCGTCGGCACGCTGCCGCTGCTCACTTTCGCTGTCGCAGTAGGTGCGACGATGGCATTGCAGTCGCTATTCTCGTTCACACCGCTCGGCCGTTCATTCCGCGCGGTGTCGGATGATCGTGAAGCGGCACAGCTGATGGGCATTCGCCCCGCCATCGTGTACGCGCAGGCCACGGGTCTGGCTTTCGTGCTGATCGCTATCGCTGGCACTTTGCAGGCCATGCGTACTACCGTATCGCCGGCTGATGGTCCGCTACTGCTGCTGTTTGCGTTTGAGGCAGTGATCATCGGTGGTATGGGCTCATTCTGGGGCACGCTCCTGGGT
>CAZXRS010000078.1:0-8836 GCA_964642635.1 uncultured Bifidobacterium sp.
ACCACCCTATGTGCATAATCGCGCGGCGCATTGGTCAGAAGAATTTTTCTGCCCGGCAGGCGCTTGAGCAACTTCGCCGCACCTCGCTCGGCGCGAATCATTGTACTGAGATTGTCGAACTGATGCGCATCGCGAAGAAAATCATCAGCGCGGACACCGTGATGACGAATCATACCGAGCAGCGTTGCGCCATAGCGCTGCCAGTAGTGCACACGCACCTCGTTGACGGCATCGGGATGTGAAGGCAAATCTTGTGCCGCGAGAACGCGCGTGATCAGCGCATTCATGTTGTCGTTGATCGCAGGGAAAATCGCGTGCGATGCGTCGTGCAGGGTGTTGTCCAGGTCGAACAACCAGACAAGCTCGCGTCGCGCGCTCATGCGCTCTCAGTGAGAGCGGATCATGGTGCCGAAAGCCTGCTCGGTAAGCACTTCCAGTAACAGCGAATGCTCGATACGACCATCGATAATGTGCACGGTATTCACGCCGGATTTCGCCGCATCCAGCGCTGATGAAATTTTAGGCAGCATGCCGCCGGAGATCGTACCGTCCTCGAACATCTCGTCGATTTCGCGCGCGGACAAATCCGTCAGCAGCTTGCCGTTCTTGTCCATCACGCCGGGGATATTGGTCATCATGATCAGCTTTTCTGCACGCAGAATCTCGGCGATTTTGCCGGCGACCAGATCAGCGTTGATGTTGTACGCCTGACCGTCTTCACCGAAACCAATCGGCGAGATGATAGGAATGAAGGCATCATCTTGCAGAGCTTTGACGACCGCCGGATTGATTGCCTCGATCTCGCCGACGAAACCAATATCGAGATACTTACCCGGATGCTCTTTGTCGGGCATCTGCATTTTGCGCGCGCGTATCAGGCCGCCATCTTTACCGGTCAGACCGACGGCCTGTCCGCCGTAGTGATTGATCAGCATAACGATGTCTTGCTGGACCTCGCCGCCGAGCACCCACTCGACGACCTCCATCGTCTCTTCATCGGTGATGCGCATGCCCTGCACGAAGCTGCCCTGCTTGCCGATTTTTTTCAGCGCGCTGTCGATTTGCGGCCCGCCGCCGTGTACGACCACCGGGTTCATGCCGACGAGTTTCAGCAAAATCACGTCACGCGCAAAGCCGTGCTTCAGGCGCTCTTCGGTCATCGCGTTGCCGCCATATTTGACGACGATGGTTTTGCCGTGGAACTTGCGGATGTAGGGCAGCGCTTCTGCGAGGATCTCGGCCTTGATTTCGGGAGCGATAGAGGAAGTCGGCATTGCGATGAGTAGGATGGCAGGTGTCGAGGGGAAACCAAATCGTGTGCGCCGATTTTACCGCCAAACCTCGCCGCCGTTGGATGGCATTTTGTCAGTCAGCGCCACCGATATCGACGTAGCAAGCCTACGAACCGGCAGCCAATCCAAACGCTTCACTAGGGGCAGCGACGCACGGTGACTCCGGCGTAATGGGCAGCGGCGGCGGCGAGCCGCGCATCGGCAGCCGCATCGACGCCGAACAGCCGGAAAGCGTAGCGCGTTGAATTTGCCGGGTATTCGATGATGCGCGCGTCATTCACGCCCGCAGTGCGCAGCTTCTCGAGATGCGCGTCAGCCAGATCCGTTCGGGTGAAACGGCCGAGCGAGATGCTCCAGCGCAGCGCCGGATCGTCACGGATCACGGCACTGTCAGTAAATCCCTTCTCGCGCAATTGCGCGAGCCGGCGGTTCGCATCGGCTTCGCTGCTCTGGGGCGGCAAATAGACCAGTTGCGAGGGCGCCGGCTGCACCACCCGCCGCTCCGGTTTACCGATTTGCGATAGCCGCGCCAAGTCCTGTTCGAAGCTGGCCGCCGTTTGGGTGTTGAAATCGCCAATGTCGATGCAGGCGGCCACCTTGTCGGCCGTAGGCGGCGACGCAGGTGCCGACGTAGCAGGGGCTGGCGCGGGTTTGCCAGGGGCACCGATCACGGCCAGGCGCTCAGTATTCACCTGTAGCTCTAGTCGGTCGGGCTCGAGCGTGTGATCCTGCACGGCCTGCAGCACCAGCAAGACCACGACGTTAGCCAGCAGCAGCAGAAAGAAAAACAGTCTCATCATGTCTCCGACAGCATCGCTATATGCAGACCCAGCAGTACCAGATTGTCGATGCGATCGACGGGCCATGGCAGATGGGGTGCGATATAGGAGGCAGCTCCGCCAGATAACACGCAGCGCGCACCCGGCAGCTGTGAGTGTGCGTGCACGATCGCACCCACCTGCGCATGGACACAGCCACTGATGATTGCGTCTTGGGTATTGTCTGCAAACACATGATCCACTGTAGCGTCATCGACCGCAGGCAGCTGCGCAGTATTCACCGCGAGCGAGCGAGCCATGGTGCCTAGTCCGGGCAGAATCATGCCGCCGATAAAGCGACCCGAGGCATCCAACGCATCGACCGTCGTTGCGGTGCCGGCTGTCACCACCAGCAGCGACTGCGAAGGGTAGCGATGCCGCGCAGCGATCATCGAGGCGAAGCGATCGCAACCGAGTTGTGCGGGATCGCGGTAGCCGTTGATCACACCAGCGCAGGCTTGCTGCGAGTGAAACCATCGCAGCGCGGTACGCGGCACCCTGGCATCGACGAGTGTGGCCTCAAGTTGCTTAGCGACATCCTCGCCAGCCACATTTGACAACAGCGCGCGCGTCGGTAACGCACCTCGCCACTGCGCTGCCAGCTGTGGCAACTCAGCGTGTGAGAGCGCGCCACTGGCTATCCAGTCGCCAGCCTCGCTATCGTCGTGAGCCAGCGCCCATTTCACGCGCGTGTTGCCGGCATCCATCAGCAGCAGCATCTCAACTCCCTGCCGGTGCATGTGCACGCAGCGAAACGTCGCCAGCCGCGACAGTGACTAGTCCCGCTTCGGTATCGAGCAGCAGGCAACCTTGCGCATCGATGCCGCGCGGAACGCCCTGCTGAAGCACCTTGCCTTGTTCGAGAATCATCACCGGCATACCGGCGTAGGCATGCCAGCGCTGCCAGCGATCAATAAACGGAGCGAGACCCTGGGCATCAAACAGCGCGAGCGCTTCGACCAGCGCATCCGTCAGCGATGCAAGCAAGGCATTGCGATCAATGTCGTCGCCCAGCACCGCAATGTCATGTCCGACGCCCGAGTCGCGTGACACATTCGGGTGAACATTGAGGCCAATGCCGATCACAGCCCACACCGTGATATCGCTGTCATGTCGCGCTGTCGCCGTCTCGACCAGAATGCCCCCCAGTTTCGCGCTATTGAGTAGCAGATCATTCGGCCATTTCAAGGTGACCTGATGTCCACGACCGCGCAGCGCATCAGCGAGCGCAACGCCCACCGCCAGCGGCAATCCGGCCAGTCGCGCGACGGTGCCGCCAAATGACCAGGCCAGAGAAAAACACAGGCTATCGCCAGGCGCAGCCAGCCAGCTGCGACCAGCGCGACCGCGACCGGCTGTCTGCTCTTCGGCAGCGAGCAGCACCGGTGAGCGGCACTGGTCGATACGGTGCCGCAGGTCGGCATTGGTTGAACCGGTCGATGCGGTGACTTCGATCCCCAGTCCGTGGCGAGTGGCAGCGCACAATTCTGCGATACGCGCGGCATCAAGAAGCTTGGTCATTCGCGCATTGTATCGGCTGCCGCGGGGTATGGATGACGGACGTGGCAAAAGCCAATACACTGATCCGCATGTCCGAACTGATCAGCCATCCGCCTTCCGCATCCACGCCCGATCAGCGATCGATAGGGCATGCATCTGCGTCGGTGCGTGTCGCATTGGTGTTCTATCTGGTGCTGGTGGTATATGCGAGCTGCTATCCGTTCTCGGGATGGCGAGACAATGGCCTGCTGCCCTGGTCTTACCTGTCGGAGACGATGCCGCACTACTGGACGGTGTTTGATCTAGTCGTTAATGTCATCGGCTACGTTCCGCTAGGTGTACTTGCGGTACTCGCGATGTATCCGCAGCTGCGCGGCGCGAAAGCGGTGTTGCTCGGGTCGGTGTCGGGCGCGCTACTGGCAGCACTGCTTGAGTGCCTACAAACTTATTTGTCGTCGCGAGTGCCGAGCACACTGGATCTGATCACGAACGCATCGGGCGTGCTGATTGGTGCCATGCTCGGCGAACTGCTGGCCAAGCCGGTACTCGAGCGTAGCTGGCTGCGCTCGCTACGATCGCACTGGTTCTCCGACCAGGCCAGTCGCGGCCTCATCGTGATCGCGCTGTGGCCACTCGCGCAAATCTATCCACAACCTTATTTATTCGGCCATGGGCAATGGCTACCGACGCTATCTGAGTGGCTGTCGGACTGGCTGGATGCGCCCGTAGATATCGGCAATCTGCTATGGAGCGGTATCGGCATCGACATCGATCAGTTTCTGGTCGCTGAAGTCGTGATTACTGCGCTCGGCATGAGTGGCGCAGTGCTGACCCTGCTATGCCAGGCACGACCTCAGGCCCCGCGTGTAGCACTGGCGATGGCGCTGCTGGCAGCCGCCATCGGTGCCAAGGCACTCGCGCACGCCGTGCTGTTTACGCCATCGGATGCATTTAGCTGGCTGACACCAGCAGCGGTCAGCGGCCTTCTGGTCGGTGCTGTGATGCTGGTTGGCCTGTCGTTCGCGCCAGCGGTAGCGCAACGACGCGCTGCCATTGCCTCGCTGACTGTTTGCCTGCTGCTGCTGAATGCCTTGCCATCCAACCCCTATTTCCTGTCGACGCTCAGCGAATGGGTGCAGGGCAAATTCCTGAACTTCAATGGTGCCGCGCAATTTCTGTCGCTGTGCTGGCCCGTGTTCGCGCTATGGTTCCTGCTGCATCCTACGCATCGAGAATCCTAGTCGGGGTATCATCCGTAACGAAAAAACATTCACCACAACGTGCAGCGATGAGCGACTCCTTCTATCAGCATCATGTTTTCATTTGTACTAATGCGCGTGACGACGGGCGCCCCTGTTGCGCTGAGCGTGGTGCGCAGCGCGCACAAGAGCATGCGAAGAAAAGAATGAAGGCACTGAATCTCAACGGCCAGGGCAAGGTGCGTATCAACAAGGCTGGCTGCCTCGATCGCTGCGATGAAGGCCCGGTGATGGTGATTTATCCGGAGGCCGTGTGGTACACCTATGTTGATGAACATGACATCGACGAAATCGTCGACTCCCACCTGGTCCAAGGTAAGGTCGTCGAGCGCCTAAAGATCTGATCCTGTCGGCCGCACGACCATGAACGCCCAGACGCAGCCGTTCACCATTGCCGGTCATGCCGGCATTATTGAATGCAAACTCGACTTGCCGCAGGAGAGGTCCCCACGTGGCATAGCGATAGTCGCGCATCCTCATCCGCTATATGGCGGCACGATGGATAACAAGGTGGTGCAAACGCTGGTGCGCGCTTTTCTCGCGCTGGATTACGCCTGCGCACGCATGAATTTCCGCGGTGTGGGTCGGTCCGAAGGCGTGCATGATGCGGGCGCCGGCGAGACCGACGACATCGCGCTGCTGCTGGATCATATGATGGAGCGCTACCCGGGTCTGCCGGTAGCACTGTCGGGCTTTTCCTTTGGCACCTTTGTGCTGACGCAGCTACAGCAGCGACTCGAAGCGCAGGGAAAGCCTGCCGAGCGGCTGGTGCTGGTGGGTTGCGCGGCCGGCAAATGGGATCTCGCACCGGTTCCGGCCGACACTATCCTGATTCATGGCGAGCAGGATGACACGATACCGCTGTCCGATGTGCTCGACTGGGCACGGCCGCAAGACCTGCCCGTGATCGTGATTCCGGGTGCGGATCATTTCTTTCATCGCAAGCTGCATCACATCAAGCAACTGGTGGTGGAGATGTGGCGTCATCCTTCCTAAATTAGGAAGCGTTATAGGCATCAGGAAAGGCTGCGCGGCGCTATAATTCGCGCAGCATTCCTGCTCCTAATCATTCGCATAGCCTCCGCTTTTCAATGAAAAAATTCCTGGCCGCCTGCGCCGCGCTGTTCCTGTTTGCTACTGCTTCTGCCCAATCTCTGCCGCCGCCCGTGATCGCCGCCCGCTCCTGGCTGGTATTGGACGCGAATAGCGGCCAGATCCTCGCCTCGCAAGATCCGGATATGCGGGTTGAACCTGCGTCGCTGACGAAGATCATGACCGCCTATATCGCCTTTGCCGCTGTGCGCGACAAACGTCTCGACCTGAACCAGCTGGTCAACGTATCAGTGCATGCATGGAAAGTGGATGGTGACAGTTCGAAAATGTTTATCGAACCTTCTATGCCGGTACGCGTGCAGGACTTGCTGTATGGCCTGATTGTTCAGTCAGGCAATGACGCGGCGGTTGCACTCGCAGAAGCGATCGCAGGTACTGATGACGCATTTGCCGAGCTGATGAACCGCGAGGCCGAGCGCATGGGCATGAAGAACACGCGCTACATGAATCCACACGGACTCCCGCATGCTAATCACTACACCACCGCGCGCGATCTCTCCATCCTCGCCACGCGCATGATTGCGGACTTCCCGGATCTGTATAAAATTTATTCGACCAAGAGCTTCACCTACAACAAGATCACACAGCCGAATCGCAATCGTCTGCTATGGCTGGATCCGACCGTCGATGGCATGAAGACCGGCCACACCCAAGCCGCTGGTTACTGCCTGATCGCTACCGCGAAGCGACCCAATGGCCCGCAGGGTGAGCGGCGAGTGCTGTCGGTGGTGCTGGGCACTGAATCGGATTCAGTACGCGCGCAAGAAAGTCAGAAGCTACTGAACTGGGCCTTTATGAATTTTGATACCTACAAGGTCTATTCAAAGGGTCAGGCCGTACTGGAGCCAACGGTCTGGAAGGGCTCGCTGAACAAAGTGAAGCTCGGTTCTAACCATGATGTGTATGTCACACTGCCGCGTGGTGCGGCAGTGAAGATCAAGCCAGTCGTTGAGCGCAATGATCCGTTGGTTGCTCCTATCAATCAGTACACGCCGGTCGGCACACTGAAGCTGATGGCGGGCGACAAAGTGATCAATTCACTGCCACTGCTGGCACTGGAGCAGGTCAATCAGGCAACCATTATCGGTCGCACCTATGATTCACTCCGCTTGCTGCTACCGCACTAAACGTAAGGAGTGGCTATGACCGTTCCCGCAGACAGCTTGATCGAATACCCGAGTGATTTTCCGATCAAAATTATGGGTGTGATGCAGGACGCGTTCGCGCAGACCATGGTCGAGGTCGTGCAAAAGCATGATCCGGAATTTCATGCCGGGAAAATGGCGATGCGTCCTTCATCAAAGGGGAATTACCTATCGCTGACGGTCACTGTTCGTGCGACCAGCCGCGAGCAGCTCGACAATTTATATCGCGAGCTGTCGTCGCACGCGATGGTCAAGGTGGTGCTGTAAACGCCATGACGCATCTGCGCATCGTACGGCGCGGTATGGAGCCCTACGCGCAGACCTTCGCTGATATGCGCGCGTTCACTGACACGCGCACCAGCGACACACCCGACCAATTGTGGCTGGTCGAGCATCCTCCGGTCTACACACTCGGTCTTGGCGCCGATCCCGCGCATGTATTGGATGCTCACGATATTCCTGTCGTGCAGACTGACCGCGGTGGGGAAGTGACGTATCACGGCCCGGGACAGGCGGTCATCTATCTGCTGTTCGACTTGCGGCGCGACGGTCGCAAGCTCTTGCCGCGCGAGTTTGTGCAGGGTATTGAGCAGGCCGTGATCGACACGCTTGCGGCGTATAATTTGCCAGGTGAGCGCAAGTCCGGCGCGCCCGGCATTTATGTCGCCGACGGTGAATGGCAAGGCGCAAAGATTGCAGCGCTGGGGCTGAAGATACGGGGCAGTGGCTGCACTTATCACGGCGTATCGCTGAACGTGGCCATGGACTTGCAGCCATTTTCCTGGATCAATCCTTGCGGCTACACGGGCTTGGCGACGGTAGATATGCGCACACTGGGCGTGAACGCCACGCTGGACGAGGTGCAGCAACGGCTGGCCCACCACCTGGACAAACAACTGAATTCCTAAGCATGGCTTCCGACGATACCTCAGCACCGGCGTATAACCCGAGCGACAAGCAAAAGGGCGCGGGCAAAACCGCACGCATTCCGATCAAGATCGTGCCGGCTGAAAAGCTCGCGAAACCGGACTGGATACGCGTGAAGGCAGCTTCGCCGACCACGCGGTTTTATGAGATCAAGGACATCCTGCGCGAGAACAAGCTGGTAACGGTGTGCGAAGAAGCGTCGTGCCCGAACATCGGCGAGTGTTTCGGCAAGGGCACCGCGACGTTCATGATCATGGGTGACAAGTGCACGCGACGCTGTCCGTTCTGTGATGTCGGTCATGGCCGCCCTGATCCGCTGGATGCGAATGAACCTGAAAACCTTGCAAAGACGATTGCTGCGCTGAAGCTGACTTATGTCGTGATCACCTCGGTAGATCGCGACGATCTTCGCGATGGTGGTGCCGGTCATTTCGTGGATTGCATCCGCCGCACACGTGAACTGTCGCCCACTACCCGCATAGAAATTCTTACACCAGATTTCCGTGGTCGCATGGATCGCGCATTAGAGATTCTGAAAGCCGCACCGCCGGATGTGATGAATCACAATCTCGAAACCGTGCCACGCTTATACAAGGAAGCGCGCCCCGGATCAGACTATGAATACTCACTCGGTCTACTGAAACGTTTTAAAGCACTGCACCCTGATGTGCCAACCAAGTCGGGGCTGATGGTAGGGCTGGGTGAAACGGATGAAGAGATTCTCGACGTGATGCGCGATCTGCGCGCGCACGACGTCGACATGCTGACGATCGGGCAGTACC
>CAZXRS010000079.1:0-8720 GCA_964642635.1 uncultured Bifidobacterium sp.
AGTATTGGCCTCCGAAGCCAAGGGTCGTGGGTTCGATCCCCGCCAGCCGCGCCAGCCTTCTCCCTCATTCGTTTCCCCGCCTGTCTCAATTGAGCGATGCCTCGGGCCCTTTGTCTGTCGTCTGTCGCAAGACGCGTACGCGGAAGATCTGGTCGGGCTGACTGTCGTCGACATCAATCATCAGAGGATCGGCTTCACGCTCTCCGGGCACCACCACCCGCAACAGCTGAGCCATCACTTTCCCATCGCGATCTTTTAGCGGGTGATCCAGGCGGAACACGTGCGTATCACCCTGAATCAGCAGCACCGGTTTGCCCCAGCGAGCGACTTCATCGCGCAGTGCGGTGAGCCAGTGTGTGAATCCTGAAGCGGGGCCGGGCTCGCCGACAAAGGTGTCGGCCTGCATGGCCAGCACCACCGCGACATCCTTACGCTCACGCGCGAGGCGGAAGGTTGTGCGAAGCCAAGCACTATTGGCCTCGTCGCGTGCGGCAAACTCGGAAGATGAGGGCAGCTCCGGTTGCAAATTATTATTCGAGCCGACCAAGTGTATTGTCGAGAACGTGACTCTGCCTTGTGACCAGCGTCGGTTTTCCACGTAACGTGCAAAGCGCGTTTCGCTGGCCTGAGATGACAATCGCATCGTATTCTTGCCAAGACTCTCGTCACCCGCAAAAAACAGCTGGCGGATCTTTTCCAGCCGCTCCAACGGATCATAGGCGCCACAACTTTTGCGATGGCAATCCGTCCACTCATTGTCGCCCGGTGTGTAGACGAGCGGCTGCTCGAAACGGTTGAACAGCTCGCGCACCGTGAGAAAGGCCTCATCGTTACACACGCTACCGCCCGACTTGATATCACCCACGTGGATAGTGAACGAAACCGGCAGACGGTTAATTCGCGCTACAAGCGAAGCCAGTTCTTCCGGAGGACCATAGGGCACATCGCCAATGGCGGCAAAGCTGAACGGGGCCGCATGAAGATGCGACGAGAGCAGCATGCAGACGGAAAACATTACGAACAGCCGTGCGCGCATTATTCGACCTAGTTGATGAAGATATCGCGATTGTACCGATTGTCGCGAGAGAATATTTCATGGTTCGTGGCGGCCTAAAACCGATAGCCAAAAATCAGTCGACCAACCAGGGCATCGGGCTTGAGGCCGTGTCTTGAAACCAAGTCACCGCCCGTGCTGTTAGCGGGCGTCCAGTCAATAACGATGTCAGAAAAGCGAATATTTTCAATTTCGCCGCGCACGAACCAGCGGTGACTAATGGCGCTTTGAAAACCAATACCTATGCCGGTTCCGCCCACCGATCGCACGCTGCTTCGCGTAGTGTTCTGACGTCCGAATTGCGCAGTTCTGGACAAGTCGATGTCAGCCGAATGGTAGGCGACGGACACATAAGCAATCAGGCTTTCGCTGATACGCACGCCCGGCTTCAAGGCAAAGAACCAGTTGGGTGACATCTTCCAATGCACGTCCAGCACATTGGGCCCTGCCGAATTAGTCAGGCCGGATTCGCCATGCGATGAGAAAGTACCACTCGCGACAATATCTCTACCTACTTCAACCGTCGCCATGCTGTGGGTACTCGGCTGGAATTGATAGCCCACAACCACGCTACCTCCCGAGCCTTCTCGCCATAACGACGAGTCAATCAATATGTGTTGACCATCGAAGACCTCTTCGGAACGTATTTTCCCCGTCATCCGCTGACTCATGAGGCCACCAGCGATATAAAAATTTTGTGCTGACTGTGCCAACAGCGCAGTGGACCACAGCAATAAGACCAGCACGAATAGCGCACGCAACATTTTCCAGGAGTCCGTGAAACCATTGACTCCTCAAGCTATCACCGGTAATTGAGTCTCCCTGCGTCAGTCGCATACCAAAGCTGGTTGTATTTCAACAAAAAGCCGTCGGACTTTGCGACGGCTTAAATCATGGCTTGGACGATCAGAGCGACATACCCTGCCTTATCTCCTTGTTGACTAATTGTTTGTCCGGCACCGGATCATCATGCACCGACAAAGACATTTTGTATTCCGATGGCCGGTGCAGCATACGCAATTCATCGCCAATAATCTCGGTGGTATGGCGTTCAATGCCGTCCTTACCCGTCCACTTGCGCGTCTGCAGATGCCCTTCGATATAGACCAGCGTGCCTTTCTTCAGATGCTGTGCGGCCACCTCGGCCAGTCGCTTGTACAACACGACCCGATGCCATTCGGTCGCCTCACGTCGAGCGCCGGTCGACTTGTTTTTCCATGCCTCGCTGGTCGCGACCGATAAATGTGCGACCGGCTCACCGCTGTTCATAGTGCGTACATCAGGGTCTTGTCCCAAATGGCCAATCAGCAAGGCCTTATTCAGAGTTCCTGTCATGATGATGTCCTTGGTCTTCAGTCAGGGGTAGGTGCGTGCCTATCATGCATGCACGTCGTGCTCGCACTCTCATTCACAGAGAGTTGTTGGACAGGGAGCGCACGCGAACGCTCAATCTGCTTCGTTGGTGTGTGTAAGCAGATTGGCGTTCGGGAATAAAAGTGCTGAAGTCGGTGTTAGGGAGTGCCTTACTGGGTTGAGCGACGCCCGATGAATCCGCCGATGGCCGCGATACCGGTCGTGCCTTTCAGCGAAAAGCTGCCTGCAATTTCCGGAGGCGCAGCGTTACTGCTCGGACCAAAGAAGCGCAGGCCGGCATAGCCATCGACATCACCGTGGGTGATGGCACCGATCATCGTGTTCGCCGGCGCGCCGAACGACAGCGTATTCGAGCTGCTAGTCGCCAGCTTGATCGCCGGATCCACATCCGCTGGCAGTTGCTCATCGATGCGCAGACCGAGTAGTTGTACCGTGGCCTGTTTTTTCGCAAAATCGACGGTGACGAGAATATCGGCGGCAATCGGGAACACCTCGTTCTGGCCGGATGGGCTATACCAACCGCGCGCGTAGCCTCGATAGTTGATCGTGCCGCTGGCGGGTATGGATTTGACCGGAGTCAGTTCGCCGAAGGCAATGGCGCCGCGTCTTTCCTTGTTGTGCTCGCCGCCACCGCCCCATTCCTGAATGTTGATCGTATCTTTGGTGATCCAGCCAGCTACATTCGCGTAGTTGTAATTCCAGTTCCAAAGATCGCGATAACCCTTGAAGCCGGCATACGGAATCTTGTCGGGAGCTTGTGTCGCGCCATCTTCGTGCAGTCGGGTAGCGTCAATCTGGTTTGGCTTGAGGCCGCCAGTTTTCCAGTCGCCGCGGGTGAGTTGCAGCCCGTTGTTCGCGGCGGTAACACAGGCGGCATCACCGTCAGCACAAGCCGGGGCTGGTCGCTCGAAGTAGTGATTATTGGCGTAATGGTTTTGAGTACCGGTGTAAGTCACTGCATTGTTGTCCCAGAACGGATCGTCTTGTGCAGGCAGTGGTGTCACGGTTGACATGCCCTGCGTACCGAGTTGTACGCGACCGCGAGTGATACCAAAGTTTTCAATGATGGTTGGCCGCTCGGATTTGGCGTCCCAAAACAATTTCAGGTCCGATAGCAGCAAATCGACAGCACGAATGTTAGCATCTGCATCACGCAACACACGTATGTCTGCAAAGCCCTGCGTGGTTGGCTGCAGGCCGTACGCCTCGGTCTTAGAGATATTGTCGAGTGCGAGATCGCTGGTGGATATGGCTATGGTCTGCAGCCCGTTGCTCGTCAGTTTGATCGGCCCGATCGAATTGCCGGCAATGCTGCCGCTGCACGCCGACGCACCGGCAGGACAACTACTGTCGGCCGTATTGCCGCTGCCGAGAAAAGTACTACCTCCACCGCTGTCGCCACCACCGCTGCAGCCGCCCAACACAGCCGTCAGTAACGCAGCGACCAGACTGCCACCGTTGGAAATTTTCATTGAAGCTCCCTGTTCATTGGATCAATCACGTGCGTGCCGGACTTTGCCGGTTTGGCAGTGATGAACTTAGGGCAGAGAGCGCAAACCTCATTGAGCCCACACAACCAAGCGATGAACATCACCGTCTGATGTTCACGCTTTTTATGTTGAAGCAAAAGAATCAGATGCGGATGCGCGAACGCGTGTTAGCGGAAAATGACATCACAGCGCAACCTACGATGCCTGACGCGACGAATGCCAAGATGAAGTTGTTAGTCGGGGAGCGCGGTAAAGTTCATCGCAAAGACATCGAACGGGGCCGCGAGCCGGCATACTCGATCACGCCCGTCCGCCAACGGCGAAATGCGCTCTCAGAGCGACTTGATATGATCTTTGAACCAGTCGTCTTCCCAGGGCCCTGAGTTTTCGTTCATGGCAGATTTCACTCTCCGTTTGATGTCACTTTTTTGGGGCTCAGACAGGTCACCTGTTGAAGCCCCGTGCTTGTATAACAAACGGACCAATGACGCATTCAGATTAAAAAATGCATGGTACAGCGCTCCGCGTTTTTCAGAATCTGTCGCAGCCATGCTGGCTCCAGCTTTCAGCAGTACTTCGACCGCATCTGTCACATAACCATGCATGCCTTTAGGCGCCAGCTTTCCGCCGCGTGACAGACTGACGTTTGCTACTGTATCGAAAGCAATGACAATCTGCAGAAGCGGCGTCAGTCCTTTGTTATCTACTTGATTGACGAGTTCTGCAGCGTTCGGCGCGTCCGCGACCAGTGCTCGTAAAGCGTCGGCCATGTACCTGACTCTCCGATAGCCGGCGCAAATACTCGAGATAGGTGTCATGTTGCGACCATCTTTGAAACTTCGTGATGCGCCATGCTCTGTCAGTAGCGCAACCATCGAAGCATCGCGGTTCTCGCAGGCTAGTGTCAGCGGCGTATGGCGTTCACCTTTTAAATTAAAAGAATCTAAATTCTTGCAGCTATTTACAAGCGCCCGAATTCCGGGCCCATCGGTTTCATTTAGCAGCAGCGGCAGAGGCGAGTTGGTGTTCAATTGACCGTAAAGCCTGCTCATCAGCTCGAAAAGTAGGTCTGCCTGTTGTTGCGAATCATCGGGGAGGGTCGTGCCGCCCTCAATCAGCAGTCGTACGCATTCGGTCTCACGACGGGAGCACGCAATAAATAATGGCGTTTCGTTCTTGTCATTACGTACGTCTAGATCAATGCCCAGTTCGACCAAAACCTGAAGTCTGTCGGGACCGGACTTAATGGCTTCGAATATCAGCTGCGCGCGCGCTTCCGCTCGTGCCTCGGGTGACATTTGTCGGGTCAATGCTTTCTTACCACTTATTTTTTTCTCTGAAACAGGTGAAGTCGAGTTCAAGCCACTTTGCTCATCGACGAATTTGTCTTTTGCGGGTTTGCGACTTTTCTCGCTTGCTTCGGTCTTGATGGTCCGTCCGGTTTTCTTGCGGGTTTTCAGTTCGGGATAGGATGAGCTAGGCGTAGAGGGGTTATTAGGCTTTTCTTCAGCTGACGTTTTCGTCGATGATGCGCCCCGGTTTTTCAATCGAGGCTTTGCTTTATTTTTCTCAGGCGGCTTTTGCTTGGCTCTTTTGCCCTCACTTGAACCGCCCTTCGATTTCTCGACGGTATATTCGTTGGTCAGATCGACTCTCCCGTTTGATTGGTCAACGCTGTTCGCCATATAAATTCTTCCTGAAAGTTCATGGATATTGCGGCGCATCGCCGACCCGTTTAAGTAGGCGACGAGCACGCGGGGTTCCATGGATCTTCCGGCGTTGTGGGTTCGGCATGTCAGTCGGGGCATAAAGGCCAGCCACCGCTATAATCGCAACTTTGGCTGTGTTTCATCTGCGGCAGCTCGACATCTAATTCATGCAATCCCGACACAAAGAACAGATCGCCGCCCTTTTCGCTGACGCCGTCCGCCCATTGCTGGCCGGTAGCGACGTGGCCTTGCCCGTTATTACGCTGGAGCGCCCGCGCGATCCGTCGCATGGTGACCTCGCGTGCAATATCGCGATGCAACTGGCCAAGCCCCTGAAGAAAAACCCGCGCGAATTCGCGCAGTCGCTGGCTGATGCAGTGATGGCCGCTCCCGCCCGACAGGGGCTGGTCGATGCTATCGAGATTGCTGGCCCCGGCTTCATCAACCTGCGTGTCGCACTGGCCGCAAAACAGGACGTGGTGCGTCGGATCTTTGCAGACGCCGAATGCTATGGCCGCGAAAGTGCTGGCGCCGACAGTAAAGTGCTCGTCGAATTTGTGTCGGCCAACCCGACCGGCCCGCTGCATGTGGGTCACGGTCGTCAGGGTGCGCTGGGCGATGCCATCTGCGCACTACTTGAAGCGCAGGGTCATGCGGTATTGCGCGAGTTTTATTACAACGATGCCGGCGTGCAGATCGCCACGCTGGCGTCGTCGGTGCAGGCACGAGCCAAAGGCAGCAAGCCTGGCGATGCCGACTGGCCTGAGTCTGCGTACAACGGCGACTACATTGCTGATATCGCGGTAGATTTTCTGGCGAAGAAAACGGTGTCTGCCGCTGATGGCGAGCCGGTGACAGCCAGCGGTGATGTCAACGACATCGATTCCGTCCGCCGCTTTGCGGTGGCCTACCTGCGTCACGAGCAAGACCTCGATCTGCAAGCCTTTGGCGTACGCTTCGATAACTACTATCTCGAATCGTCGCTGTATACCGAGGGCAAAGTCGCCTCAGCAGTCGAGGCGATCACGAAGGCCGGCAAGACCTTCGAGCAGGATGGTGCGTTGTGGCTCAAGAGCACCGACTACGGTGACGACAAAGACCGCGTGATGAAGAAGTCCGACGGGACCTTCACTTACTTCGTTCCGGATGTTGCGTACCACGTCACCAAGTGGCAGCGCGGCTACCACAAGGTGATCAATATCCAGGGCAGCGACCACCACGGTACGATCGCGCGCGTGCGCGCCGGCTTGCAGGCTGTTGGCGTCGGTATACCGCAGGGTTATCCGGACTATGTGCTGCACAAGATGGTCACTGTGATGCGAAACGGCGAGGAGGTGAAGATCTCCAAGCGTGCCGGCTCCTATGTGACACTGCGCGATCTGATCGAATGGTCGGCCGGCGACGCAACCGACGCGAACGGCCAGCGCGATCTCACGCGGGGTCGCGATGCTGTGCGCTTCTTCCTGATTTCTCGCAAGGCTGATACCGAGTTCGTGTTTGACGTCGATCTGGCGCTGGCCCAGTCCGATGAGAACCCCGTGTATTACGTGCAGTATGCGCATGCGCGCATCTGCTCGGTGCTGTCGCAGTGGGGGGGCGATGAGGCATCGTTGAAGAGCGCCGATCTGTCGCCGCTGACCTCTCCACGTGAAGCTGCACTGCTGGCCAAGCTGGCCGAGTATCCGGACATGCTGAAAAAAGCGGCTGAAGAACTCGGTCCGCATCAGGTCGCGTTTTACCTGCGTGATCTCGCCGGTGAACTGCATAGCTACTACAATGCAGAGCGCGTACTGGTCGATGACGACGCATTAAAGCGCGCGCGTCTCGCGCTATTGCTGGCGACCCGCCAGGTATTGAGGAATGGACTGGAGCTGATCGGCGTCTCTACGCCGGCAAGAATGTAATCATGGCTGCACCGTATCGTCTTCCCAGTCGCCAGCAGGGCGGCACCATGGCTGGCCTGATTATTGGCCTCATCATTGGTCTCGTGATTGCCGTAGGCGTCGCGATGACGATCATGAAGACGCCGCTGCCCTTTGTCGACAAGATCGGCAAGCAGACACAGCCGGCCGGCGAACTCGGCGATCCGAACAAGACCTTGCCGGGAGGCGCACGCGAGCGCCGCGAACAGCTCAATGATGCCGAAAGCCCGGTAGTCGCGCCGCCCGTACCGAGTGCGAAAAAACCTGCGCCGCCCGCTGCAACGACAGCGCCGGCGACAACGCCTGCCGCTACGGCGCCATCAACGTCACCGAACAATACGGTGTCGTCGGGAAGTGATGGCTTTACATACTATTTGCAAGCAGGCGCCTTCCGCGAGCTACAGGATGCTGAGGCGACCAAAGCGCGACTGGCGCTGATGGGTGTGGCAGCGACCATCGCTGAACGCAAGTCCGAACTGGGTACGCTGTATCGCGTGCGTGTGGGTCCGTTCAATGAAGTCGAGTCCATGAACCGCGCGCGCGTGCGTCTTTCTGATAACGGTGTTGATGCGGCAGTTGTGCGCGTCCCGAAATAAATTTTTTAAGAGGATATCCATGCGACTACTGCAACGTCTGTTCCTGATTATCAGTCTCGGAGTGGTGGCTTTCTCAGCCGCTGCCGCGCCGAATGCGCCTACCGAGGGCGTGGAATACCTGCGCATACCGGCACAACCGACCGACAGCGGTAAGAAGGTCGAGGTCATGGAATTTTTTTGGTACAACTGCCCGCACTGCTATGCGTTCGAGCCGCATCTCGCTGACTGGGCGAAGAAGCATGCAGACAAGATTGTTTTAAAACGCGTTCCCGTCGGGTTCCGCGAGTCCTTCGCGCCGCAGCAGAAGTTGTACTACGCGTTAGAGGCGATGAATCGCCTCGACTTGCACCGCGTCGTGTTTGATGCGATCCATCGCGATCGCATGAAACTCAACAGCGAAGCCGAAATCATGGCATTCATGGCCAAGCAAGATATCGATCAGAAAAAATTTGGCGAGACCTTCGGCTCCTTTACTGTGCAGAGCAAGGTGGCACGCGTGCGCCAGCTGCAGGAGACTTTCCGTATCGACGGCGTACCCACCGTCGTCATCGATGGCCAGTACATTACCTCGCCGT
>CAZXRS010000080.1:0-8714 GCA_964642635.1 uncultured Bifidobacterium sp.
AGCCCTGCATGCGCAGCTGACGCGTCATCACGTCATTGATGGTGTAGTTGCGCACATGACCCATGTGCAGTTTGCCGGAGGGGTAGGGCAGCATCGAGCACGCATAGAACTTCTTCTTCTCGCGGCCTTGCGCATCGCGCGCGTGTTCGACGACCTTGTACGCGTCGGTGGCGCGCCAGTGCTCCTGCGCCGCGCGCTCGACCTCGGCGGGGGTGTATTTGTCTTGCATGACGGGTGGTAGGTGAGTGGAAGCTTAGCCGGTGATTATACCGGCTGGAGGGGGGCGGGTCGGCGGCTAACCGCGGTCGTTCGCGGACTAGAACCTGGGTCCCAGCTTGCGCTGGGACGACGATATGTAGGGGGCCGCCCTGAAAAACGTCATCCCAGCGCAGGCTGGGATCCACACCCGTTACTTGCCACCGTCCTTCGGCTGCGTGACGAACCCAATCTTCGTCATCCCGTTGCCCTGCGCCGCCGCCATCACCTGTGCTATCACTTCGTAGCGGGTCGCCTTGTCCGCGCGTAGCTGCAGCTCCGGCTGCGGTTTTTTCTGTGAGGCGGTCGCGAAGCGCTCGCCCAGCTCATCCAGCGTGACCGGCGCGTTATTCCAGAACAGCTTTCCCTCAGCATTGATCGCCAGCGCGATGGTTTCCGGCTTTTCCGGCGCGGGCGCCGATGCAGCGTTCGGCAGCTCGAGTTTAATCGCGTGCGTGAACAATGGCGCAGTGATGATGAAGATCACCAGCAGCACCAACATCACGTCCACCATCGGTGTGACGTTGATGTCAGCCATCGGAGCCTGATGGTTGTTGTCGTTGAATCCGCCGAATGCCATGGTGGTCTCCGTGTCAGCTGCGGCCGGTGATGCGCGAGCCGGTGGTCAGGAAGGCATGCAGGTCATGCGCGAATGCATCCAGTTCGCCGAGTGTGAGTCGGTTAACGCGGGTGAACGCGTTGTAGCCCAGCACAGCTGGGATGGCGACCACCAGACCAATCGCCGTCATGATCAGCGCCTCGCCCACCGGACCAGCGACTTTGTCGATTTGAATTGTGCCGGCCGAAGACACAGCGGCCAGTGCGTGATAAATGCCCCAGACCGTGCCGAATAGTCCGATGAATGGAGCGGTTGATCCGACGGATGCCAGCAGCGTCAGGCCACTTTCCAGCCGCTGCGATACGCGGTTGATCTGTTGGCGTAGTGTGCGTGTAACGAGTTCGCTTGGATCGATGTTGGCATTCAGCGAGCTGCCAGTCGCCTTCACCTGCATAGCTTCGACAGCATGCGTAGCCAGCGGCGCGTAGACACGCTCGGTGTCTGCATGATTCAGCAAGGCGATCGCGTCGTCCATCGACGGCGCATCCCAGAATCGCTCTACGGCTTCGGAACTCTGGCGAATACGCCACGAGGCCCAGGCCTTTGACAGGATGTAGTACCAACTGGCGATCGACATGATCAGCAGCAGGTAAGCCACGGTATGGGTCACGGCGTCGCCCTGAGCCCAATAGTGCGCAAAGCCCAGGTTCTGTGTGAGGGTGTCGTTCATGTTCGCTCAGTTCTGCGGTTTGAAAGTAATCGGAACGTCGTAGCTCTTGTCGATCGGCTTGCCATCGACGGTCGCCGGATTAAAGCGCCAGCTTTTCACTGCTTCGGCCGCTGCGCGGTCGAGGCGCGGGAAACCGCTGGTGGATTTTACTTCTACGTCACCGGCGCTGCCGTCGCTTTTCACCAGCACCGTCAGTACAACCGTACCTTGCTCGCCGTAACGTTGCGACATCTTCGGATACTCCGGCTTGCGGTTCGATGCCGCGTAGCTGGCGGTGATGCTGACCTCGGTGTGCGCCGCGGGTTTGGGCTGCACAGGCGCAGGTGGAGGCGGGGCGGGTGGTGCCGACGGGGGCGGTGGGGCTGGTACTGCCGGGCTGGTTACTGGCGACGAGGCCGGTGTAGGCGGTGCGACCGGCGCAGGCTTTTGCGGCGCTGGCTCAGACTTTTTGGGCTCAGGACGCGGTGGAGTCGGCTTTGGCGGTGTCGGTGTCGGCGGTTCTGGCTTTGCTGGCTCGGGTGCCGGCTGTGAGGGCTTGATCAACTGCACCAAGACTTTCGGCGGTTCAACGATGGATACTGGCTTCTCCAGCACACCAGTCACAACGATGGCGATCAGCGCGGCGTGCAGCGTGATCGCTATAGCGAGCGCAGACGGCCTGAGCATCATCATCGGATTGCAGCGGTCAGCACAGCGCGCGTCAGCGCAGGCCGAGCACGTCCTGCATGTCGTACAGGCCGGTAGTTTTCTGTTGCAGGAAACGGGCTGCGCGCAGACTGCCGTGCGCGTAAGTGACACGACTGGACGATTTGTGCGTGATCTCGATACGCTCGCCTATGCCGGCGAACAAGACGGTGTGGTCGCCGACGATATCGCCGCCACGGATGGTCGCAAAGCCTATGGATGATGGGTCACGCTCACCGGTGACACCTTCGCGCGCGAACACACCCACTTTTTTCAGATCGCGGCCGAGCGCGTCGGCGATCACCTCGCCCATCTTCAGCGCGGTGCCGGAGGGCGCATCGACCTTGTGCCGGTGGTGAGCCTCGATAATCTCGATGTCATAGCCATGGGAAAAACTTTTTGCGGCCAGTTCGAGTAGTTTCATCGTCACGTTCACGCCAACACTCATGTTTGGCGCGAATACGATCGCTGTTTTTTTTGACGCCGCCTCGATCGCGGCCTTGCCTGCGTCATCAAAGCCGGTGGTGCCGATGATCATTTTGATGCCGTGCTGCGCGCAATACTCGAGATGCTTGAGCGTGCCCTCGGGTCGGGTGAAGTCGATCAGAAACTGTGAGTGTGCCAGTCCTTTCGGCAGTTCGGACTCGATCGCGATACCCGCTGGCTTACCAAGGAAAGCGGCCGCATCGCTGCCAATCGCTGGCGAGGCAGGGATATCGAGCGCGCCGGCGAGTTGAGCATCGGGATCGGCGACGATCGCTTCGATCAACATGCGTCCCATTCGGCCGGAGGCGCCGGCCACGGCGATCTTCATTGCGTTCATGGATCTGGTGTCTGGTTGTTTACTTCTTCGGGGTGGCGATCAGCTTCAGATATTCTTTTTCGTCAGGCAGATCGGCGCCATCGAAGCGGGCGACGCGACCTTCCTTGAAGTACACCACGACATGGCTGGTGGTGACCGCACCATCGCCACGCTTGAGCAGGAACGGATAGTCCCACCGATCGGCGTGGAATGCGTCATTCAGCAGTGGCGTACCGAGCAGAAAGCGAACCTGTTCGGGTGTCATACCGACCTTCAGTTGTGCAATCTGTTCCTTCGAGATGAAGTTGCCCTGTTGTGTGTCCGGGCGGTAGATCGGTAATACACCGAACAGCCTCTTTTTTTGCACCGACTGCGTCACACCGGCGGCCGACGGGTCGATCTGACTATCATTGTTAGCGAACAACTTGCCGGTGCCGCAGCCGGAGAGTAGCGCTAACGAAGCGAGCACAAACGCGATGGCGCGGAGTCGAGACTGGCGATTGAGCTGCAGGAACATGATGGTAGGAGTTAAAATATCGGCTGGCGCGAAACGCCATATGATAAAGCAGTTCCTGTTTTTCAAAGCGAAATCATGCCGCCCACCCCCCCTGACCTGAAATCCAGCGGACTAAAGGCCACACTGCCACGGTTGAAGATTCTTGAAATCTTCCAGAACAGCAGCGTGCGGCATTTGTCGGCTGAAGATGTGTACAAGCAGCTATTGGCAGAAAACCTCGATGTCGGTCTGGCAACGGTGTACCGTGTGCTGACGCAATTCGAGCAGGCGGGGCTGCTGTCGCGCAATCACTTCGAATCAGGCAAAGCCGTGTTTGAGTTGGACCAAGGGTCTCATCATGATCATCTGGTGTGTCTTGATTGCGGCTTGGTCGAGGAATTTTTTGACGAAGAAATCGAGCGGCGGCAGCAACGTATCGCTGCAGAGCGCGGCTTCAAGCTGACCGAGCACGCGCTTTCTTTGTATGGCAACTGCACCAAGGAACATTGCCCGCATCGGGGAAGGTGATGCCTGCGACGGTGTGGTGGGTTTCGAAACCCACCACCAACAACTTCAAGGCTGCGACAAAGCGTTCGACAATAATCGCGCCGTAATATCCACAATCGGAATCACCCGCTCGTAATCCATGCGCGTCGGTCCAATGACGCCAAGCGTGCCGACAATCCTGCCGTTCGATTCGTAAGGCGCGGTCACGATGCTCATCTCTTCAAGCGGCACCAGTTGCGATTCACCGCCGATGAAGATCTGCACGCCGTTGGCCTTGCTTGACGTGTCCAGCAGAGCGGCCAGGCTGGTTTTCTGCTCAAAAAGATCAAACATCTTGCGAAGTGATCCCATGTTGGACGCCAGCTCCGATACTGACAGCAGATTGCGCTCGCCGGAGATCACGACTTCGTCTGCCTCATCGTTCATGGCATCGCTGCCGGCCTCGACCGCCGCCTGCATGAGGTGAGTGATGTTGTCGCGCAAACTGCGCAATTCCTCTTGAAGCTTAATTCTGACTTCATCAAAGGGCAGGCCGGCGTAATGCTGGTTGATGTAATTGGCCGCCTGTACTAATTCAGAGGGTGTGTAATCCTTGGGCGTCAGCAGCAGCCGGTTTTGCACATCACCGTTCGGTGCGACGATGACCAGCAGGATGCGCTTTTCGGAGAGTCGCAGGAATTCAATTTGCTGGAAGCTGCCCTCGCGGCGCGGTGTCAGCACCACGCCGGCGAATTGCGACAGCTGCGATAGCACCTGTGCCGCGCTGGCGATGGTCTTTTGCGCAGATACTCCGGAATGCAGCCTGGACTCCACCGTACTTTCATCGATGGACTGAACAGTGAGCAAGCTATCGACAAACAGCCGATAGCCCCGCGGCGTAGGAATGCGCCCTGCCGAGGTATGCGGACTGGCCACCAGACCCAGCTCTTCGAGGTCTGACATGATGTTGCGTATGGTCGCTGGCGACAAATCGAGGCCAGAGATACGCGCCAATGCGCGTGAGCCGACTGGCTGGCCATCGGCGATATACCGTTCCACGAGGGCTTTGAGCAGTGTCTGTGCGCGATTATCGAGTTGCATGGGCTTATTCTAGCGGTGCTCGGCGTGCGATTCCAGCCGGAAGCTTAATTATGGTCTAATCGGAATCATGTCAAATTCATCCGCCTATCCAACGATTGCCATCATTGGCAAGCACGGCGACACCCCGGCTACTGAAGAATTGAAGCAGCTGGCGGTATTTCTGGAAGCGCGCGGACATCAACTGGTGTTCGAGTCGTCGACCGCGCGCGATCTTGGCCGTCCGGCTGCGCAAACGATGACTCCGGAGCAGATTGGCGTGAGCGCACAGCTGGCGGTGGTGGTGGGTGGCGATGGCACCATGCTCGGAATCGCTCGCCAATTGGCGCCGTTTGGCGTGCCGCTGATTGGCGTGAATCAGGGACGTCTCGGTTTTATGACCGATATACCCTCGGATCGCATGCTGCCCGTACTGGGCGAGATGTTGGACGGTCAGCTGGAGTCGGAGCAGCGAACCCTGCTTGAGGGTACGGTGGTACGCGACGGCCGCGCCATCGCGCACGGCTTTGCCTTCAATGATGTGGTGGTTGCGCGTGGCACCGGCACCGGGATGATCGAGCTTCGTGTCAATGTTGATGGTCATTTTATGTATGACCAGCGCTCAGACGGTCTGATCGTCGCTACGCCAACCGGCTCCACTGCGTATGCGCTGTCTGCTGGCGGCCCGTTGCTGCAGCCACAGCTCGGTGGCATCGTGATGGTGCCGATTGCACCGCATGCACTGTCGAACCGGCCTATTGTGCTGTCGGACGATCGCGAGATCGAGATCGAATTGTCCAGCGGCCGTGACTGCAGCGTGAATTTCGACATGCAGTCCGTTAATACACTACAACTGCATGATCGCGTTCTGGTAAAGCGCTCGCAACACAAGGTCACTTTCTTGCATCCGAAGGGCTGGAGTTACTTCGACACGTTGCGCGAGAAGCTCCACTGGAACGAATACCCCTCGACCGCCGGTCAACTAAAATAGTCGTTTTTTCATTTCCGTCATTCCGATGCTGCGCACGCTGGCTATTCGTGATTTCGTAATCGTCGATGCGATCGAGCTCGACCTGTCCGCAGGTTTCACCGTGTTTACCGGCGAGACTGGCGCAGGCAAATCGATCCTGATCGACGCACTGACACTCGCGTTGGGCGGCCGTGCCGATGCGAGCGTTGTGCGCGAGGGTGCTGCCAAGGCAGACATCACTGCTGAGTTCGTCGGCCAGTTTGATGCTGGCCTGATGACGTGGCTGACTGACCATGAATTTGATACCGGCGAGGGCAGCGTGCTGCTGCGACGTGTGATCGATAACGGAGGCCGTTCGAAAGCCTTTATCAATGGTGTGACCGCAACGATTACGCAGCTGCGTGAACTGGGCGAGATGCTGGTCGATATCCACGGCCAGCATGCGCATCAGTCACTACTGAAATCTGATGCTCAGCGGCAGCTGCTCGATGCGCACGCCGGCTTGCAGGACGATGTGAAAGTCGTTGCCAACGCCTACAAGCAGTGGCGAGCGCTGGCCAAGCAGCGCGAGGAGTTCGAGCGCGATGCAAAGAACGTGATACTCGAGCGCGAGCGTCTCGAGTGGCAGGTAGGTGAACTCGAGAAGCTCGCTGCCAAGCCTGGTGAGTGGGCAGCGGTCACTAACGAGCACAGCCGGCTGTCACATGCGGCCAGTCTGATTGAGGGTGCGCAGCAGGCGCTGACGCTGCTGTCCGAGGATGAGTCGAGCCCGATACTGTCGCAACTTAATGGCATCGAACAGAAACTATCGAAGCTCGCCGACATTGATGACAAACTGAAGCCCGTACTTGAGGCGATCGAGCCGGCACGTATCCAGCTACAGGAAGCGGTGTACACGCTGAATGATTACCTCGGCCGCATCGAGCTCGACCCGGCGCGACTGCGCACCGTCGAGGCCAGAATGGAGGCGTTGCACTCGACCGCCCGCAAATTCCATGTGACACCTGATGAACTGCCTCAGGAGTTCGAGCAATTGTCTGAGCGCCTGAAACAGCTGGCCAATGCGACCGATCTCGACGCGATGCGCGAGCAGGAGCAGAAACTTTTCGATGCCTATAAGGCGCAAGCCCTGAAGCTGTCGAAAGCGCGCGCTAAGGCAGCCACATCGCTGTCTTCTGCGGTCACGGCGGCGATGCAGGATTTGTCGATGTCCGGCGGGCGTTTCGAGATTGCACTCATTACTTGCGAGCCGCATGCGCATGGCGTCGAGCAGGTCGAATTTCTGGTGGCCGGTCATGCGGGTACGACGCCGCGATCGCTGGCCAAGGTCGCGTCTGGTGGCGAGCTCGCGCGCATCTCGCTGGCGATCTCCGTGATTGCGTCTGCCGCGACCGCGACCCCGACGCTGATCTTCGATGAAGTCGACAGCGGCATTGGTGGTGGCGTTGCCGAGGTCGTCGGGCGGCTGCTGAAGAAGCTCGGTCAGGACCGGCAGGTGCTGTGCGTGACCCACCTGCCGCAGGTTGCCAGCCAGGCGTCGCATCATTTTCAGGTCAGCAAGGGCGCGGTCGCAGACGGCCGCACCGTGTCGCGCATCGAGGCCTTGTCAGCCAACGAGCGCGTCGAAGAAATTGCGCGTATGCTCGGCGGCCTTGAGATTACGGCAACCACGCGCAAGCACGCCCGGGAGTTGCTGGCGTCCTAGATTCAGGCCGGGATCCGGCCACTCACTCAATGTAGCGATGTACCCCGGTGGCAGCGGACGAACCGTATCTGCCATTCCGAATCACTGAAAGGTTTCACCCATGGGCTTCAATCCCGAATCTGCGTATCGCCACGGCACCCTTGGTCAGGTGGGCGTCATACTTGCCAACCTTGGCACGCCCGATGCGCCGACGCCGGAGGCCGTGCGTGCCTACCTGAAAGAATTTCTCTCGGATCCGCGCGTCGTCGAAATTCCGCGGGTGATCTGGTGGTGCATTCTGAACGGCATCATCCTGCCCTTCCGCTCGCGCCAGTCTGCGCACAAATATGCGTCCATCTGGACCGATGAAGGTTCGCCGCTGAAGTTGCATACTGAAAAGCAGGCGCAGTTGTTGCAGCAGGAACTCACAGCGCGCGGTCTGAATGTGCGCGTCGCTTACGGTATGCGTTACGGTAGTCCGTCGCTGCCGTCGGTGCTAGACCAGTTGAAGGCCGAAGGCTGCGACCGTGTTCTCGTGTTGCCTGCTTATCCGCAGTACTCGGGTACGACCACCGCATCCGTGTTTGACGCAGTGTTCGCGCACCTTTCCAACGTACGCAATATGCCCGAGCTGCGTCTGATCAAGCATTACCACGATGATGAAGGCTATATCGATGCGCTGGCTGATACCGTACGCGTGCACTGGGCCCAGCATGGCCGTCCGGACCGGCTTGTCATGAGCTTTCACGGCGTGCCTAAACGCACTCTGATGCTCGGCGATCCGTATCACTGCGAGTGCTACAAGACCGCGAGGCTGCTGGCGGGCAAGCTCGGCATATCGAAGGATGATTATCTGGTGACTTTCCAGTCGCGCTTCGGCAAGGCAGAGTGGCTACAGCCCTACACTGCGCCGACGCTGCAGAAGCTGGCCGGTGAGGGTGTGGGTCGTGTCGATCTGATCTGCCCGGGCT
>CAZXRS010000081.1:0-8557 GCA_964642635.1 uncultured Bifidobacterium sp.
TTCGTAGAACACTGCCTCGCAGGCCATACCATCTTCGAGGTAGTTGATTGCATCGCTCATGTTCTCGGCCTCGACTTCGTACTGATTGTAGTCAGCATCCATAAACACATACAGCGGATCGGCGAAATAGGAATACGTGACTTCCTTGCGGTCAAGGACAACAACGTCGAATTTTTCGTCGGAGCGGTACACCGCTTCCTGTGCGGCCTCGGTCAGCAGGTTCTTCATTTTCATCTTGACGACGGATGCATTGCGGCCCGACTTCGAGAATTCGGCCTTAACGACGACTTGCGGCTGTCCGTTCAACATGAATACGTTGCCGACGCGGAGTTCTTGTGCGGTTTTCATAATGTAATTGCCAAAAGGTTCGGAGATGAGCGCACTGCGTCAAGGGGATCGCATGCTACAGCGCGCGGAATGCGAAACCGCAGGATTTTACCCGATTTCGCGCGCGAACTCGACCAACCCGTAGGCCAGATCGCCGGCATTTTCAAGCCGTGACCGCCAGCGACGGCCGTGCGCTTTCAACTCTGGCAAGGATTGAAGCAGTCCAGGCCAGCTAAACGTACAGCCCTCCTCGCCATTCCACGCGAGCGCGGATGCACGAAACGCTGAAGCAGCGGGTTCACCCAGTCCTTCGGTATATAGCGACAGAAAGGCCTCGAGTTTGTTCAGATGCGCGCGCTGCTGCTGCGGATATAGCTGCCATACGAAGGGCTGCCCGCTCCATTGCGCACGCGATGCACTATCCTCACCACGCACGAAGTTCAGATCACAACTCCATAGCAAGCGGTCGTAGTCGTCCGGCTCAAGAAATGGTAGACCCTGAAGGGTCAGCGATCCTTCGGTGCGAAACTCACCGGCCGAAGGTGCTAGCGGTGTCACACCCTCGGGCACCACACACAGCACTGGTGGACCATCGCGTAGTGCATTGAACAAAGCGTCTATCGGTGCAGAGGGATAGCAAAACAGCGATACCAGTGCCGACGCTGCGGGCAAGGTAATGCCGAGTCGCTTGAGGAATTCACGGCGTGCGCCCTCGTCAAAAGCGGCGCGTGTCTGCAGTAAACCCGCTTCTCGCAGCAGGCCACCGGTGCGCGGCGTGAATCCGGGAAAGTAAAAATGCTGCACCAGCGGCAGACGCGGATGTGGCGACGGTAGTCGATGACTACTCTCAACCCAGGGCTCGGCCGACAGGTATTCGAGATTTATCCAAACTGCCTTCGGCGTGCGGGCAGCGAGTGCCTGAAGAGTCGCCTCGGGCAAACGGCAACCAAAACCCGAGATCACGATATCGGCGCCGACTCTCGGATCATCCCGCCAGTGACGCAGCACGAATCCGTCGACCGGCTGCGAATCAAGGCCCGTGTTGATCGCGGGGCGCAGGCGCGCGAGCCGTCCCGGATCATTGATCCACAGCGTCACTTCCAAGCCCATCTGCGACAGCGCCCGAGCCAGACGCCAACAGACGCCAGCATCGCCGTAGTTGTCGATGACTTCGCAAAAAATATCTGCTGAGCGCGGATTGCGCATCGTATGGGTCCGATCTGGTAAACGCGCAAGACTACGCAGCGGCGGGTGGAAAATCAATCCGATAATTCACTGGGATAGATTGCCTTATCGATACCATTTATCACAAAAAAGATCCTGAAAGTAACAAAAGATTCCAAATTCCAGCATCATTACGGCTTTGCCACGAGGCAAGGCCAATGCACCAAGCAAAAGAAAACCAGAGTCCTAGCGAATATCCCACTGCCTCCGTGGTCGCGCTGCCTACTCGGACAGAAGACCGCTACCGAGGGCGCAGCAAAACCTACCTGCCGGTTCGGGTCAAGTTTGCGATTGCGATGGGCGTAGCCATCCTCTGGATGGCGCTGTCCGCGCTACTGGCGCAGCCTTGGGCCGAGGCCTTGTCACATCACGTGAGCATGCCGGTTGCCTGGATCATCATCGCTGGCGTGGCATTGATCCCCGGATTAATGAATGCGTTCCTACTGGTCAGCCTTGCGCTGGACAATCGCCCCGGGCATACGAAGCTGGCCAGGTACCCGAGCCTGAGCATTCTGGTCGCTGCCTACAATGAAGAAGACACGATCGTTGGCACTCTGGAGAGCATCGCCTTACAGTCCTACCCCGGAGAGCTCGAAGTCATCGTCGTCAATGATGGCTCGAAAGACCGCACCGCCGACCTGGTGCGCGAGCAGCTACCGACAACTCCGTGGCTTAGGCTGCTCGATCTGCAGCAGAACGTCGGCAAGGCCAATGCGCTCAATGAAGCATTGAAGCTGGTGTCGCATACGCTGACAGTGACGGTCGACGCCGACTCATGGCTATTCCGCGACGCATTGACAAGTATTGTTGAGCGCTTCCAACAGGACCCGACACACACGCGCGCGGTGGCCGGCGCCGTCATGGTGCGCAATTCACGCGCAACCTGGATGACGCGTGCGCAGGAATGGGATTACTTTCAGGGCATCGCAGCCATCAAGCGCGTGCAGTCCCTGTATCAGGGAACCATGGTCGCGCAAGGTGCGTTCTCGCTCTATGACACGGCCACACTCAGGCAGCTCGGTGGGTGGCCGGACTGCGTCGGCGAGGATATCGTGCTGTCGTGGAGCATTCTCAAGGCAGGCCATCGCATCGGGCATTGCGAAGATGCGCTACTGTTCACCAATGCTCCGACCACGCTGTCGCAATTCACACGTCAACGAAAGCGCTGGTCGCGCGGCATGATCGAGGCGTTTAAGAAACATCCGGACATACTGCTGATGGCGTCATTGCCGACCACCTTCGTCTATTGGAATCTACTCTTTCCTTTCCTGGACCTGGTGTTCACGATCGTCTTTATCCCCGGTATTGTGCTAGCGCTATTCGGTTACTACTGGATCGTAGGCCCAATCACGCTGGCACTCATCCCCATGGCCATGGCCATGAATTACTTTATGTACCGCATAGGACGCAGAATGTTTGAGCGTCTGGGGCTGAGGGTGAGATTCAATCCTTCCGGCTTCTTCATCTACTCATTGTTCTATAGCCTGATCATGCAACCGGTATCGCTGGCGGGTTATGTATCGGAGATACTGAATCTCAGAAAATCATGGGGAACGAAATGAAGTTACGGAGGTTTTTGCTCGTCCTCGCTTCGCTAGTGCCACTGTCCGCTGCCGCATGGAGCGAACTACCCGCTGCCGGTGCGGGCTATACGTTGTCGGGTGATAGCGAACGTTTCATTGCACGTCGCACAAACGTTGAAGGCATCGTCGGCTATGAACATCTCGATAGCAAAACCGCGCTGCGCTACACCAATCTCGCGTTCAGTCAGAATGGCTGGAGCCGCAGCGGTGAGCAGTTGCGCCTTGTATCCAGTCATATCGACAGAAAGACTTTCGATGGCTGGCGCGTCGAAGGTGGCTTGCTCCGGCAGTCGACCCGCGAGTTGTGGACACTGGACGCGAGCTACCGACAGTCGCTACCGGCCGGGCCCGCGGTCGAATGGTTTGCTAATCGTGACATCGTCGAGACCCGGGCGGCATTGGATAGGGGTACCTATTTCGATTTTGGTGGCGTATCGGTTGATGTGCCACTTAGCCCACAGGTCACCCTGGTCGGACTGGCAGGGTATCAGGCCTTCTCGGACGATAATCATCGCCGGCATGTTCGCGCCCGAGCCATCTGGCAACCCTCGCTCGATCTTGGCTTAACCCTGCAGCTGCGCTACCGCTGGTACGACAACAGCTTGGCTGATGTGAGCGGTGCTTACTTCAACCCGAGCCGGTATCAAGAAGGCTTGTTCGTCGTGGGATGGCGTCAGCGCCTCGCAGACTGGCGCACCGCAATCACCGCGGGCGCTGGCCGTCAGCAGGTCGGACATGACAGCAACACCATGGCGCAGCTGCTCGAAGCCTCGGCCGAAAAGCAAGTCGGACGCTACGCGGTTCGGATCAAAGCAGGCTACAGCCGAGCTGCTGCAGCCGCTGCGACCAGCGACCCGGATTACTGGTACCGCTACGCGGGAGCTGACCTGGTTGTGCCATTCTGAAGCAAAAAGAACAGGGCCCAGGGAGCCTCGCACGCAGTATCGCGGAAACTGGCACACTGTATTTGCGTTCGACCGGACGCCGATAACGATAACCACAGAAGAGGACCCCCGACATGAAATCCCCCCTGCTCGTCGCCGCGCTCACGCTGCTGATATCCGCGCCGGCTCTCGCCAAGGAAGAGACCTGCGGCGAATACACCAGCGTCGATATCGGAGAATCGACACTCGATATGGGTAACAGAACCACCTTTATGCACTTCCGCTCATCGACACAGATGCACGCTGCCGAGGGATCGAAATTCAACAATCTGACAGGGCAATGCACCGGCGGTGCGGTGATTTACCCGGACAAGACTGTCGAGGCAGCCGGACTGTGCGCCGTAGAGGACGTTAACGGCGACGTGCTGACATATTCCTTCACCCAAGCTCGCGGACAGATTGAAGGCCGCTTCCTGCGCAAGGGCGGCACTGGTAAGTTTGCTGGTTCGCGCGAGAGCGGATGGTTCAAGCCTTTGAAACTCGATGGCGAAATCACCAAAGGTGAATGGGGCGGCAAAGACGCCTGCAAATAAGCATCAGACCGGTGGGGACGTCAGCAAGGCTTCCCCACCCTGTTCAACCGGCAAGTGCGACCTGACGCAGTGCGCTTTCGAAGGCCTCGACCGGCTGCCCGCCTTGCACGAGATAGCGCTCGTTGATGATGACCGACGGCACCGAATGAATGCCTTGCGACAGATAGAACTGCTCGCGCTCACGCACCGCTTCTGCATAAGCGTCACTCTTCAGGATCTCAGCAGCCTCATTCGCATTCATGCCTGCGCTGTTCACCGCCTGCAGCAGTACACCGTGATCTGACGGATCCAGACCCTCGGTGAAATAAGCGCTCAGCAAAGCCCGTTTGAGTCTGTGTTGAGCATCTGCATCCATCTGCTGCGCGGCCCAGTGCAACAGACGGTGCGCGTCGAAAGTGTTATAGATTCGCTTCCGGCCCGCCATGTTGAACTCGACACCGACTGAGGCGCCGCGCTCGCGCAGATGCTGCTGGTTTTGATCGACCTGCTCCGGCGTGATCTGGTACTTCCGGCTCAGGTGTTCGACGATATCTTCCCCCTCAGGCCCCATGTCGGGATTCAATTCAAAGGGCTGGAAATGGAGCTCGACCGTCAGCTCGCCGCTTACGCGCTCCAGCGCCTGCTCCAGCGAGGCCAGTCCGACCGCGCACCAGGGACAGGCGATATCGGAGACAAAATCAATCCTGATAGGGTTCATTCGCAAGCTTCCACGAGGGAGAAATCAGCGATCGATGCTAGCACGCCGCTAGGCAGCCGGCCGGATGCCCTTGCGCGCAGTTGCCAGCAGTCACTCGCACTGTTAGTCTTGGCTTATATCTCCGCTATTGTTTCCATAAATGAAATCCAGCTCGCATATCAAGAGCCTGCAGGGCATAGGCTCGGTGTTCGGCGCCGCTACCCGCATCGAAGGAACGGTGCATGTCGAGGAAAGCGTGCGCATTGACGGCAAAATCGAGGGCAATCTCGAACAGCCGGACGGTAATGCGCGCTGGATTGTGATCGGCCCTAAAGGCGAAGTTCACGGTGATATTCGCGCTCAAAACGTCAGCGTTGCGGGCAAAGTCCTCGGAAATATTGTCGCCAGCGAGAGCATCGAGCTGCTCGAAGGTTCTGAGGTTCGCGGCAATATCACTCACAAGTCCATCAATGTCGAACCTGGCGCGTCCGTTCATGGTCAGCTGATCGCGGCGGATGCGAGCCAAAACGAAGCGGCTGCCAACAGCGATTCAGGACAGCAAGCTGCAAGCTAAGGCGGGCAGTTTATACTCGGAAAGTTCCTGCTACTCGACTCACCCCGCCGCCGCAATGCAGATCTCCCCACCCTCGCTGCCTCGCCTACTCGCCGCACTGCTGCTTACCGTCATGGTGCCCGCGCAGGCCGCTACCTATCTGTGTACCACCAATGCAATGCGTGGCAACAAGTGGATCTGCAAAGACGATCCGGACGTTTGCTCCTTCGTCTTCACTGTTAATGAAAAAAATAAGACGATGTTCCGCAAGATCGATGATGCCACTCCGCGTGTGACTGTTGTGATCGACAAGTGGGAAGACAATCGAATCATCGCGCATGAGGATCAGACCCGCATTGATTCGCGTTTCATCGAACAGCACTTTTATAAAATCGAACTCGATACTGGCAACTTCCTGATGGCCAATGAGTACATGACCAATAGCGGTCGCTACCTGACGCAGGAAGAATTGAACATGGCCGACAAGAAGCGCTACTCTTATTACCGGCCCAGACTTTTCTCTGAAAAGGGTCGCTGCAGGTTCACGCGCTGATATGTCCGCGCCCGGACCTCGCCGTTATCGCTACTATGACCTGCTGCTGGCAGCGTTTGTTGTCGCGCTACTTTGCTCAAACCTGATTGGCGCAGGCAAGGCCGCACTCATTCACTTGCCCTTGCTCGGCGATGTCACCTTTGGCGCGGGCGTGCTGTTCTTCCCTATTTCTTACCTGTTTGGCGACATACTGACCGAAGTCTATGGCTATGCGCATGACCGCCGCGCGGTCTGGGCTGGCTTCGCCGCGCTGGTGTTTGCTGCCGTGATGTCGCTGGTCGTCATCGGCCTGCCGCCGGCGCCCGGCGATTATATGGACGGCTACCAGAAAGGACTAGAAACCGTATTCGGCAACACCTGGCGCATCGTGATTGCGTCCATCATTGCGTTTTGGGCTGGCAGCTTGGCGAACGCCTATGTGATGGCCAAAATGAAGCTGATGACGCAGGGTCGCAATCTGTGGATGCGCACGATAGGTTCAACGGCGGTGGGTGAGCTGTTCGACTCATCCATTTTCTATGTCACTGCTTTCTACGGAATTTGGCCGGTTGAACAAGTGGTTTCGGTCGCCATCGCACAGTACTTCCTCAAGACCGGCTGGGAAGTGGTGATGACCCCGGTCACCTATCGTATCGTCGGGTGGCTCAAGCGTCAGGAAGCAGAAGATTACTTCGACGTCGATACGAATTTCACGCCATTCTCGACGCGCATCTGACGAGTGAAATAAACAAGGGCCAGTCAATGCTGGCCCTTGTTTATGATGCGTGCAACGCTTACTGCAGCTTATTTACTGCCGCCGCCAGATACTCCACTGTGCGATCGACATGATTCAGCTTCTCGAGACCAAACAGGCCGATGCGGAAAGTGCGGAAATCTGCGCGCTCGCCCACCTGCAACGGCACGCCGGCTGCAGTTTGCAAACCGAGAGCAATGAATTTCTTGCCGTTCTGGATATCGGGGTCACTGGTGTAGCTGACCACCACGCATGGCGCCTGAAAGCCTGGCGCAGCGACGCTCTTGAATCCCTTGGATTCGAGCAGCTTGCGCACTTTGCTACCCAGCTCCACCTGCGCCGCTTCGAGTTTCGCAAAACCGCAGTCGCGAGTCTCTTTCATGGTGTCACGTAGCACACGCAGCGAGTCGGTCGGCATAGTCGTGTGATAGATGTGCGAGCCATGTTCGTAGGTCTCGACAATCTGTAGCCATTTCTTCAGATCACAGGAGTAGCTGGTGCTGGTCGTCGCGTCGATACGCTCACGGGCGCGTGACGACATGCCAATCAGTGCGCAGCACGGCGAACTGCTCCAACCCTTCTGCGGTGCACTGATCACGACGTCGACCTTACAGGCCTCCATGTTGACCCACATCGCACCGGATGCAATACAGTCCAGCACAAACAAGCCGTCCACCGATTCGACCGCATCACCAATGGCACGCAGATAATCCGGGGGCAGGATCAGACCGGCCGAGGTTTCCACGTGCGGAGCGAATACGACCGCAGGCTTGTGCTCCTTGATCCACGCGACGACTTCCTGAATCGGTGGCGGTGCATACTGCTGCTCGAAATCTTCAACCTCGGGCTTACCCGTGATCACATGCAGCTGATCGGAGATGCGTCCCATCTCGAAGATCTGCGTCCAGCGGTAGCTGAACCAGCCATTGCGGATCACGAGGCACTTTCGGTCGGTCGCGAATTGGCGCGCCACGGCTTCCATACCGTAGGTACCGCTACCCGGCACCACCACCGCTGATTTGGCGTGATACACCTCCTTGAGAATACTGGAGACGTCATTGATCACACCCATGAAAGCTTTCGACATGTGGTTTAGCGAGCGATCGGTGTACACCACCGAAAATTCGAGCAGTCCATCGGGATCAACGTGTGGGAGCAAGCCGGGCATAGACAATCCTGTAAAAAAATGAGGGCTGGCGAGCCCATTGGCTCTGCTGCCAGCATGAAACAAGAGCAAGAGTTTAACAGACCTGCTCCCCTGGCTTCTTGCGCAGGCCGCAAGCGATGCCGTGGTCTGATCTGATTGACAAGTTCGCGCGCGGACACATCTGGCTTTAGAATCGCGTCCTTTCAACACATCAACTCACCGGAGACCTATGCAAAGCGACATCGAGATTGCCCAACAGGCAACCATGAAAAAAATCCTGGATG
>CAZXRS010000082.1:0-8291 GCA_964642635.1 uncultured Bifidobacterium sp.
AGCAATGAATATCAATACGAAACACTGAAATTGAATTTTTTCTCGTGTCTGAGAAGACACCTTATTGACTGCAGCTAATGTTCCTTGACCGAACTCATGAACCATATAGTTTATAGAAACAAAGCTATCTCTTTGCACTAGTATCGCGTCCATCGTTCGCTGCATAGCAGCGTTTTACTTCCAAGGGGACACGCATGCAGACCTTGCAAAAGATGGGTAGTGAGTACGCTGATAATCGGGGTCTGGCGGAGCTTGGCCGGATGTCCCGCCTTCAAGATAATTTCCCACGACTGTGGTCGACCGTTGATCAGCTTTATCAAGTATTGAAGATAGACGCGGACGAATCACTGACCGCTGATGCCTATCGCTTCCAGCACATCAAGTCACGCACGGGCGCGCGCGTGTATTCAGCCGGCGATCGTTGCGATGCAATTTTTATCGTGTATGCAGGTTTCCTCAAGACTTCCTGGATCGATAAGTACGGCAACGAGAAGATTCTAGATTTTCCTATGAAGGGTGACGTGATCGGCTTCGACGGCATCGAAGCAAAAGAATTCAAGAACACGCTGGTTGCATTGTCCGACATCGAGCTCATTGTCGTACCGCTGGATTTTTTTCATGCCAACAGCAGCAGTGCCTACGGCTTTCGGCGGCGGATTATGGAGTTAATGAGCAATGCGCTGATCGCCGGGCAGAAAGTCGGCTACATGATGGGCACTTTGCCTGCCGAGGCGCGGGTGGCAAAGTTTCTGCTGTCGATCTCCCAGAAATTCCGGGCCATGGGCTACTCTGACCGATCTTTTCATCTGAGAATGACGCGGGAAGATATTGGCAGCTACCTTGGCCTTACGCTGGAAACAGTCAGCCGAACTTTGTCGGGCTTTGCGCGTTGCGGTTTTATCCGGGTCGATCAAAAGTTCATCGAGATTGTCGACGTCGACGGGCTTAAGCTGCTCAGGCGGCTGCCTGCCCTCAAGCGCTAGTCTCCAGACGCTCCGGGCGCTCAGGCAGTTAGAATAGCGATATGCGCGGGCGGGCCGCGCGCCGCTTTCTCTGCTGAATGGAGTGCCCATGTCCGAAGAATTCAAGATTTTTAGAGGTGACCAAGACCCCCAGGAAGGTCAGGGCACCTCATCGGCGCCTGCCGCAAAAAAGCCCGCGCCGGTAGCTCCAAGCGCACCTGCGCCGCAGGCGGCCGCTGAGCCGCACCCGGCCGCTCCCGAGGCCAAAGCGGCTGCCGCGCCGCAGAAGCCGAAGGTCGATTCGCCCCCACCGCCGCTGCTGGACTTTCATCTCGACGAATCGCAACTTTTCCATACGACCGAAGCGGTGCAGCAGCGCATGGCGCAGCTCGCCTCGATCGCACATTCCACCGCGCATCAGCTAGACGAGCAGGCCGCAGAAACCGAGCGGATCGGCAAGCGTCTCAAGTCGCTGTGATCCGTGTCGATACGGTAACAACGGGCTCAACCCTAACAACGTAAAACTGTAATGAATCCGACACCGATGGATGAGAAACATATCGCGCGCTACCTTGGGGCGCTGTCGATTGAAGAGCGCGTGCAGATCATCAAGGCCCTGCTCGATGCGGGCAGCGACGGCCTGCAGATGCTCGATATTGCGGCCAAGACCGAACTCGGGGCGGCTGCGGTTACAAAACAAATTGAATCACTGACCGGCCTTGAGTTAGTCGTGATCAGGTCGGTGGATAACAATAAGGTTTATTACGCCAACGTCGCCCTGATCGACAATCTGTTCGAATGGATGTATCAAAAATTTGGTCCGGGCTACAAAATTCCGGGTGTCCTTGCCGAGACATCGGCCACTGATGCCTTAACAACTCAGGCTCAATCGTGATCGAAGCGCCATTGCTCGACTCCCACGACGAATCGGATCCAACGCAAAAGCAGGATGCCGCGCGCAAGACGACGCTGGTCAGCGCCGTTGTTAACTGCCTGCTATCGGCAGGGCAGGTCGTTGCCGGTGTAATGGCTGGATCTGCGGGCCTCGTCGCTGATGGAATTCATTCGCTATCTGATCTGCTTGCAGATTTCGTTGTACTGATCGCGAATCATCACAGCCACAAGGAAGCCGACGAAGACCATCATTATGGACACCATCGTTATGAAACGGGTGCGTCGCTCTTTCTTGGCTTGTCGCTGCTGGTGGTTGGTGTAGGTATGGTGTGGAGCGCAGCCGGCAAGGTGATCTCGCCGTCCCCGCCGCAAATGCAGATTGCTGCGCTCTATGTGGCGGTGGCTGCACTGGTGGTCAAAGAGACCCTGTTTCGCTACATGCTGGCGACTGCGAAGCGAGTACGTTCATCCATGCTGATCGCGAATGCGTGGCACGCTCGCTCGGATGCAGCGTCGTCGTTGGTGGTGGCCGTCGGCATCGTGGGAGCGCTGGCGGGCTATCCGGTACTCGACACCATCGGTGCACTCGTCGTCGGCCTGCTGGTCATCAAAGCAGGATGGGGATTCTCCTGGGATGCGCTGCATGACCTGATGGATCGTGCGGTATCTGCTGACGAGCATGAGCAGATTCGGCAGTTGATCGCCTCCACCGAAGGTGTACGCGGCTTCCACGATCTACGTACGCGCAAAATGGGCGACATGATTATCGTCGATGTACATATCGAAGTGGATGGCAACGCTACGGTTCGTGAAGGACACGATATCGCCTTCAATGCGGCCGAGCGAGTGAAAGCGGCATTGCCGGTACTAGATGTGATGACTCACCTCGACCCGGTATAAAACTTCTGCGGATTAGCCCTCCATTGTTTTGTGGCGGCGCATAGCGTCCATTATGCTGTCCAATAATATGGGTGATCTGAAATCACCGGCACTCGGCATCAAATTTCTCTTGGGCGCGCCTCAATCGCGTGCGGGCCTTCTCCGCTTTATCGAGGGTGAATTCGCGCACATCTTCCTCGCGCCACTTGACTTGCAGTGCGAGTGATCGGCACTTCTTCTCGCGTGCCGCTGCGCCGCGTGCTGCGAGGTCACGAATCTGCTGATCCTGACGCTCGCGCTGCTCGCGTATTTTCTGCAGCTTCCCGACTTCGTTACGCTCGCGATTAAGACTTTCGTCGTTTGTTTTCTGCGGTACAGGTGAGCGGGTGATTTCCAGCTTCTCACCTGCGCAAGGAAGGTCGGTATAGATGACCGTGCCATGCTGCTCGCAGCGATACACGGCAAACGCATTCACCGGTGACAGCAGCGCTGCCGCCAATAACCAATAGATCATAGGGACTCCCGAGACAAGGGAATCCGGCAAAGGGCTTTAGATCACCTTACCCGGATTCATCAGATTAAGCGGGTCTAGCGCCCGCTTGATGGCCATCATCATGTCCATCTCGGTCTCGGATTTATAGCGCCTGATGTCGTCACGCTTCAGCGCGCCTAGGCCATGTTCAGCGGAGATGGATCCGCCGTGCCGGTGCACGCTGTCATGGACGATCAGGTTAACTGCAGTCTGCTGCTGAAGGAATTCGTCATCGCGGCCTCCCTCAGGCGACGACACATTGTAATGAAGATTGCCATCGCCAAGGTGGCCGAAAGTCACCATACGGCAGCCGGGGAAACGACTCTGCAGTTCAGCATCGGTGGTGGCGATAAAGTCGGCAATACGCGAAATCGGGAGCGAAATGTCATGCTTGATATTCTTGCCCTCGGCGGCCTGCGCTTCGGAGATGTGCTCGCGCAGTGACCATAGCGCCGCTGATTGCGACATCGAACTTGCGATCACAGCGTCGCGTACGATTCCCCGATCAAGGGCCTGGCCGGCCACAGCTTCCAGCAATCCGCTGGCATGCTGCTCTGATTCAGCATCAGATAACTCGAGTAGCACGTACTGCGGATGACGTTCCGTGAAAGGTGAACGCTGCTGATGGCCATGTTTCTCGACCAGTTGCAGACAAAATTCTGAGATCAACTCGAAACCTGTCAGCGCAGCATCGCAGCGTTGTCTTGCCAGCGACAGTAAGTCAAGTGCCGCAGCCGGCGAGTCAAGTGCGAACAGTGCGGTGATACGTGCAGCCGGTTGCGCAAATAGCCGCACCACGGCGCCGGTAATGATACCCAGCGTACCTTCAGCGCCAATGAACAGATCGCGCAGATCATAGCCGGTGTTGTCCTTGCGCAGTCCGCGCAAGCCATCCCAGATCTCACCCTGTGCCGTTACCACTTCTAGGCCCAGTGTCAGTTCCCGCGTATTGCCATAACGGAGAACGGCCGTGCCACCTGCATTAGTCGACAGGTTGCCGCCCAGTGTGCAGCTGCCTTCGGAGGCCAGCGACAGGGGAAACAATCGCGCATGCGCAGTCGCAGCTTCCTGTACCTGATGCAGCGTGCAGCCGGCATCAGCGGTCAGGGTGTCATTGATAGGGTCGACTGAGCGAATCTGGTTCATCCTTACTAGCGACAGCACGATGGCATCACCGCGAGCATCTGGCACGCTACCAAGTACCAGTCCGGTGTTGCCACCCTGCGGCACAACGGGTACCCGATGCTCGACACACAGCTTTTGAAGTGCAGCGACCTCGGCTGTGGAGCCCGGCTTTAGCACTGCACGTGCGCGGCCCGTGAAGCGACCGCGCCAGTCGGTGACATAGGCGGCGGTGTCGTCACCCGTCAGCACATTTGATTTGCCGACGATCAGTGCGCAGCTGGCGAGGAAGTCAGTGCTCATGATTTTCCGACGCCTTTTGGATCGCTTCGCGCGCCAGGCGCTTTGCCTCACGCTTGTAAGGGCTGAGGAAGAAGATCGCGCTGAAGAAGTAAATTGATGACAGCGCGATCTCACCGAAAGCAAGCCATTGTGATGGGCCGCGCTCGCTCCATGCCCGCACCACACCTTCGGTGAAGTACAGCAGGATCATCATCGAGGCCCATTGCAGGGTATAGATGTTGCGGCGGAGCGTGCCGGGCAGAGGTGCGAGCAGCGGCAGGGCCTTGAGCACCATCCATGAGCCACCGGGACGCAACGGTGCAAGTACCAGTTCCCACAGCGCGCACAGCAGGATTAGCAGGATCAGACTGGCACTGGCGGTTCGGTGCAGGCCTTGCGGAGCAGGGGATTCATCCATGGTTCAGTGGCCGTGAAGTTTGACGGCGGTGTGCGCGAGACGTTTGCCCAGCGCAATGGCCAGCGATCGTGTGTCATCCGAGATCGGCTGGTCGCCCTTGAGGCCGGACCAATGGGTTGCACCATACGGCGAGCCGCCGCTGCTAGTCGTCATTAACGATGCTTCGGTGTAGGGCAGTCCAACCAGCAGCATCCCGTGATGCAGCAGTGGCAGCATCATCGACAGCAGCGTCGATTCCTGGCCGCCATGCAGGCTGCCGGTGGATGTGAAGACGCAAGCGGGCTTGCCCGCGAGTGTGCCGGATAGCCATTCGGCACTGCTGCCATCGATGAAGTATTTCAATGGCGCAGCCATGTTGCCGAAGCGGGTCGGCGAGCCCAGCGCAAGCGCCGCACAGGATTCAAGGTCGGCGGACTCGACATAAGGCGCACCGGATGGCGGAACCGCAGGTTCAGTGGCCTCAGTGACGGTGGATATGGCGGGGACCGTACGCAAGACGGCCTCGCAGCCTGGAACACTCTCCGCGCCCTGCGCGATATATTCGGCGAGCTTACGCGTGGCGCCATGGCGCGAGTAGTACAGCACGAGGATCTTCAGGGGCGGTGTGGTCATGGCTTGGTATTATAGGGGGGCTGAGCCAGCGTATCAGTGATCTGATGGTTTCGCAGAATTTCCCTCGCTTTGTAAAGTCGTGGATTCCTGCTTGCGCTGGAATGACGTGTTCGAAGCCAAGTGGTCAATTAAACGTCATTCCAGCGCAAGCTAGAATCTATGGATCTTCGTCTTGCTGAAAGAATGTCGAGTTCGAGCCGCTCCATCTTACAAAAAGCAATGAGCCCAAGCCTCCACACGCCCTCAACCCGCTGGACCGCCCCACGACTGCGCGACCTGTGGCAATTCGTCGCTCGCCGCCTGCGTGAGGAGCGTCTGTTTGAGGTTGCCGGTAGCTTGACTTATACCTCGGTGCTTGCGCTGGTGCCCGTACTGACGATCGCGTTTGCAATCTTCACCACCTTTCCGCTCTTTACGACCTTCCGCGATTCACTGGAAACGTACTTCGTTCAATCCGTGATGCCCAAGGGTATAGCAAATACGATCCTCGACTACCTCACTCAGTTCTCGTCTAAGGCCAGTCGTTTGTCGGCGGTCGGCGCGGTGTTCCTGATGGTTACTGCCATCATGATGTTTGGCACCGTCGATCGAACGCTCAATCGTATCTGGCGAGTGCGTGAATCACGTCCGGTGCTACAGAGTCTGGTGGTGTACTGGGCGGTCATGACAGTCGGACCGTTGTTGATTGGTGCGTCATTGACCGCAGCCTCTGAATTCCTGCCGCTGCTTGGTGGCACGTTGCGTGCGCCCTCGATGTTGCGCTCGGCCTTCTCGTTGTTACTGTCCTTATCGCTGTCGACGTTGGCGTTTGCCTTGCTTTATCAGACGGTGCCGAATCGTTTTGTTGACTGGCGCGAAGCAATGATAGGCGGGCTGGTCGCAGCGATTGCGTTCGAGATCACTCGTCGGTTTTTCGCATTCTCGATCAACATCGGGGGTGGCTATCGCGCGATTTATGGCGCACTGGCGACGATTCCGGTATTTCTGATCTGGGTTTACTTGTTCTGGTTCATAACCTTACTGGGCGCAGTCGTCGCTGCTGCATTGCCGGTCATGCGTTACGAACGCTGGTGGCATCGCGCTGCACCGGGCAGTGAATTTCTTGATGCGATAGCCGTCTTAAAAGTACTCTTTGACGCCCGCAAGAGCAATGCGGCTATCGACGTGCTGAAAATACGCGAACTGACCCAACTTGGTATGGAGGAGTCGGAAAGCCTGCTGCAGAGGATGCATGACGCCGGCTGGGTCGGTCGCATTCGCTCGCAGCGACTGCCGGGCCTGCAATGGCGGCGCAGCGCCCAGGCAAGACAGGAGCGGTGGGCCTTATTAGTGAATCCCGAAAAGCTCGCTATTGCCGAAGTATTTCGCGAGTTCGCGTTCACACCGGATATCGAATCGGGTTTGTCGGGCGAGATCGCGCAGATGATCAATCGCGACTTCAGTACGTCGGTTGCCGCCTACTTCAGCCTTCCCGAGGCAAACGCAAAGAGCGTATCCAGCACCTGATCGGGTTGCTCGGCCATTAGCGCGTGCCCAGACTGAGGCAGTGTCACCGTGGTGGCGTTTTTCATGATTGAAGCAAGTGCTGCTGCCGATCTGGCTGGCGTCATCACATCCTTGCGACCGAGCAGGAACAATGCGGGACAGTCGAGCGATGCCGCAGCCTGCTCTCCGTTCCTGTAGTTATTACAAGCGGAAAAGTCGGTAAAGAATACTTTGGCGGGATTGCGTGTGGCGATACGCTGCATCAATCGCTGATTGCCGCCATGTACCCAAAAGCCAGGGCCAGGTGCTGAGGGTTTGTGCGCAATCGTCGAATGCGACCAGATGTTTACCCAATCAATAGCGACCGACTCGCGCTCGCGAGACGTATCGAGAAGGGAAGGCGATACATTCATCGGATACGCTGTACCGACCAGCGCTATACCTTGAACGCGCGATGGCAATCGTGAGTTGGCCTCCAACGCGATCAGCGAACCCATGCTGTGACCGATCAGTGTGGTCTGGCTCACACCTGCTTGATCGAGCAAATCATTGAGCCAGTCGGCCATCGCCTCGATCGATGCCAGCGGCTCACCATCACTGCGGCCGTGACCGGGAAGATCGACCGCCAGCACTGAATAACCGTGATGCGCGAAGTAACGCGTTTGCAGTACCCAGACCGAGTGATCGTTCTGTGCGCCGTGGATAAAGACAGCCGTAGGAAGCGTGGGGTCAAAGGCTTTGCCGCCGGTGTAGGCGTAAGCGCGCTGACCGTTGATCTTGAACTCCATCTCACGCGCCTTTCTGCGATGCCTTGAGACCGCGCTTCAGATCGTCGATCAGGTCGTCGGCATCTTCTAGACCGACGGACAGCCGCATGGTGCCCTCGGTGATCCCGGACGCAGCGAGCTGCTCTGCAGGTACGCGGAAATGTGTGGTTGATGCCGGATGGATCACCAGCGACTTCGCATCACCGACGTTGGCTAAATGAGAAAAGACCTGCAGTGATTCGACGAATCGGCGGCCCGCAGCGCGATCGCCCTTCAGCGCAAACGAGAACACCGCACCACAACCTTTGGGTAGTAAGCGCTGCGCGAGCGCATGATCC
>CAZXRS010000083.1:0-8273 GCA_964642635.1 uncultured Bifidobacterium sp.
TGCGTAGCGTAGCGAGATCCTTATTGTCATCGGTAGCGGCTTTGGGTTGCGCGCGCTTACCGTCGAGCGCCGACCATCCCTGGGCACTGAAATCGTCGAGTTGTATTAAGGGTGATTCGAGCAGGACATCGAGCTTGGCTCTGCCTTGCGATGTATCCATCACGCCGCGTCCTTGCAATTTGCTAGTCCCGATCTGCAAGCGCAAATCCTCGACGGCATAACCTTGCGCGCTCATACGGAATCGCCCGCCTGCCGACCAGGCCCTCCAGGGAGGCAAGGACACACGCAACAGCTTATTGAGTGTGTCCAGCCTGTCACCGTGCGCGTCGAGCGCAAGCTCAACATCACGCGCGTCGATATCGCGATCGACGCTGCCGCTCAGCTGCAGGCGCGTTGCTGCTGCCTCAAGTGTCAGGTCAAAAGGTATACGAGCGTGTGCATCGGCCAGCGCCTTCAATGTCGCGCTACGCAGCCTTATATCGACGGGCAAGGTATCGACTGAACCAGATAACGCCATCGCCATCCGCTCGCCTGGTCGTGCGCTTAGACTGCCTTTGGTCAGGGCGACTTGCAGTTGCGATTGGGTGTTCTCATCGCGTAGGGTGAGACGACCATCGCCAATTTCAGCGATGACGCTTGCGTTTGCCATCAACGTCGCCAGTCGTGAGGAGCGCGTGTTGATATAGAGCGTTAGGCGCTCTACGGTGGACTCTATGTTCTTCGCCAGCTTCAGCTGATGCAGGGCCTTGCCGACATCCACCGGTGCGGCCGATAACCAGAACTCAGCGCGCGGTTCTGCATCGCGTAAATCAAGCATCACCGCGCCGTCATAGCGCGTACCGGCAATCGTCGCGAAAAACGGAGAGGTTTGCATATAACCATCGCGTACATGACCGTCGAAGCCAAGCTCACCCAGCTCGAGCTGGGTGCCTCGAATATCGCGTGCGCGTACGCTGATATCGGCATCGTCCAGTACTAGCCGTGCGGGCAGAATGGGAATGTCGAGGCCATTGCTCCGTCCGGAGCTCTTCGTTGCCGGGAGCAGCTGGTCGAGCTGCTGAGTGTTCACGCTGACGATGTCCAGTTTCGCTTTCAATCGCTGGCGACGTTCATCCGTGGTCTGCTCCAGGTCGGAGTAAAGACCGCTATCTCCTACCTGAAACACCAGTTGCGACAATGTCCAGTGCCGGAGATTGCCCTGCACTCGCCCTGCCAGTGCGATGGGCAACATTGATTGCGGATTTAATCCTAGCCAAGCGCCCACATCGCCCGCACGTTCGGCACCAAGACTGAAGGTTAGGTCAGCACTATCGTCTTCACTATTCAGCGTGCCTGATACGCGTGCAGCGATACGACCGTTCTGAACATCAAGCACCACCGGGGAGTTTCCCTGTTCGAGGGCTGTGCGCAATGAAGGACCACTCAGCACAGCCGTGAGTGGTCTTCCCAGCAGATTCCCTTTCAGTTCCCCGTTCAGCGCCTGATCGCCACCGATGGCGACCTGCATCCCATCGAGCGTAAAGCTGACGGGTTTACCGCCATCGAGATTGCCGTAGCTGAGACGGCTCTGTCTGACCTTCATCGTAGCGCTGATTGAGCGCATCAATCCTTCACCGTGCATACCTTTTGCGCTGATGTTCAGCTGCATGCCGCCTAGTTGTCCTTCAATGCCAGGGACGCCTACAAGGAAACGTGCGAGCCCGCCGATCGGCGACTGACTAGCGGTAAATGACATTGCAAGTGACGGAACGGTCGCGGCGCCATCGGCGGTCAGGCGTCCGAGGAGCGGCACACGCTCCACGACAGCATGTACCGGCACATCGAGTTTGCCGTTGGCAAGAACGACGTTCAGCGATGCATCGCGAATGTCGCCCGGCAAGCTCAACCACTGGCCGACACCGAGCTGGATATCTGCGTCCCATGCCTTGAGTGTCTTCAAGTCCAGCGTAGCGCTCGCGAGGCTGCGGTAGAGCGCGGGTAAATCTGTCGGTGGATCGTTTTGATCGTCCTGTCCGAGAAAGGGTCGCAAATCAAGTGTGGGCAATGCGAGCGCTCCGCTGAGTTTGGGCTTGTCACCCCTTGCGTCATAGAGGAGCCAGCCACCCAGGGTAGTCTTGCCCAGTGTGCCCGACAGGCGCTCAGCGCGTACCCTGCCCGGCGTCACTGACAGGGTGCCGGACAGGGCAGCGGCACCCGCATTCGGTAACTCGATGCCGATCACCTTGCCGAATTGTGCAAGATCAGGCGCACCCATACCAAAACTGATCGAACTATCCTTGTCGCCAAGCTTGCCCTGCACGGCCAACGTGCCGCCGGCAAACTCCAGTTGTATGGCCAGTGGCCAACCGGGTTGTCCGCTCAGTAGCTGAGCCAGCTCACCACCCTTGATCGACAGCCGGTAAGGCATCGTATGGTCCACTAGACCGTTGGCGCGCAGGGTCACACCATCACCGATAGGCAATGCAGCATTTAATTGGTCGAGCCGGAAATCGAAAGGGCGCGCCGTGCCACTCTGGTAGCGCACATTGATGTGGTCGAGTTCGAGCTGACGGATGTCGATATCTGCAAGTTCACTCGCGGCGAATTCACTGGAGGACTGCTCCGCGGTGTTCGCATGGCCGAAGGTCCAGTTATTCGAACCGTCATCGTTATGCTTCAAAGACAGCGCAACATTGCGTGCGGCTAGCCGCTCCGCCTGTACATGACCAATGAGTAGAGGCAGCAGATTAAGCCGGATTTCCAATTCGCCGACGCTCAGGAAATCATCGCCGCTCTCACCGGGCGGCTGAGCGATATGAACGCCATGTACACGCAGTCTTGGCCGCAAGCCGACGCGCAACTGCAGCGCGCCATCGATCCTGACCTCGCGACCGCATTGCGCCGACATCATGCGCACGAGCGGCGCGCGCCATCCGTCGGCATCCAGATCGATGCCTATCAGCGCAATGAGCAGGAGTAGCAAAAACGGCAAGCCAAGCATCGCCGCACGATTCCGTGGGGTGCGATACCAGGGTGCTCGTGGAGCAGAATCAGGTGAGAAATCGCCATTCATGAGCTAATTTTGCCTCCACGGCGTAGGAAAACCGCAAGAAAGCTAATAATTCGGCTAAACTTTCCGAAAGGAAATACCGTCTCTTGATCCATTACCTGCGAAAACGCCATGCCCAAACACTGTCGATCGATGATTGCTACTGCGTTGCTAGCGATTGTCCCACTGTCGTCAGAGGCCGCACAGAATGACATTTATCCCACCGATTATGTCGCGCTCGAAGATGGTCAGTCGAGCATTACTGGCTATGCGATCCGCCAGAGTCTTGGGGGACCGTGGAAAGATGGCGCCAATCAGAAAGCCGGTGATGTCACCGCCAACCAGTACGCGCTGCGCGCGAGCCGGCATTTCTCGGTTGGGGATCAGGGGCAGTACACGGTAGGACCGATCGTTGTTCTTAGTGGCGTTGATGCCAGTGCCAGTGGAACACTGGCAGCGACCAACCCCCCCGTATTGGGATTCAGCGATATTCGGCTAGGTGGCGCATTCTGGTTTCATGTCGATCGCGAAAATCGCGAATACGCGCTCGCCGCCCTGATGCTCACCTTGCCTACGGGCGACTACCACGCGTCGCAACAGTTGAATGCCGGTGAGAATCGTACGAAAACTGTGCTGTCGCTGGGGTGGATGAAACCGCTAGGAGAAAAGTGGGTGTTCGATGTGGCTCCCGAGGTCGCGTTCTTCGGGGACAATCCGACATACCGCTTACCTAACGGAGCCATCGTTCGCCTGAGCCAAGATATCGCGTATGCACTGACAACCAACCTGCGCTACAAATTCACGCGTGAATTACATGGTTACGTTAGCGCTCAGATCAATGGCGGTGGCGCAACGCAGTGGAATGATACCCACGCTTTATTAGGTGAACCCAACAACACACGCTTGGGGCTGGGCACCCTGCTGTTCACTGGTGAGAACACGCAGCTTCAACTGCGCTACGCGCAAGATGTACAAACCAGTAACGGGTTTCGCAATAATGGTGAAATTGCGTTGCGCTGGGCAGTCTTTATACGATAGTCATTATCTCAACTAGGCGAGCTGCCTCTTACAGCGGATGAAGCATTGCGCAGCACCATCAGCGCAGCATCGCGCCTGTCCAGCAGCGAATATAGTCGAAGATCTGCCTGCTTCGCTTGCGCATACACCGCATCGGATACGCTGACTCCATACGCACGCAATACATCCAGCTCTTCGATAAGGTCGTCAATACTGGTCACACGGCTCATAGCACAACGTCGATGAACTGCCCCTGAGACGAGCGCGAAGCTGTACGCATCGCGCCACCGTGGTCATACACCAGCTTGAGTAGCACGTCGCCCGACACCCGATCCGACAGCGTCATCGTGAACGCATGACCACCATGACTGATGTCGAACGCTATCGCGGTAGCCTGCACCGGCGTCTCCACCGTGGCAGTAGCCGCAGCATCAACCCGCACCGGTTCACGAAGCGGGCACACCTTGTCGGTCGCGATGCTGCGCATCGGCGTCACAGGGGCTGAGCGAACGGCATTGATCACAGCAAATCTCGTCAGAAACGGACGAACAGCCAGTAGCCGTTCGCACTCAGCAGCAGGCCGATGAGTCCAGCTGCCGTCGATGTATGTAGCATCCGCAATGAACGGAACAGCACACCCCAGAACGCCATGCCTAGCCCCAGCATCACGATGGATTTCGCGTACACGAACCATTGCTGTCGCTCGGCTGCCAGCGCACTCGAGCTCTGGTGCTGCTTGAAAGATTGCATCAGATCCTGCTTGCGCTGCTCAAGGAAACTCTCCGCCTTCTCGCGATCGGTCTGAACACCCATGTCAGCATGTTGAACAGACGCTGTCGTAGCCGAGCCGCCTGCGACAGTGGCTGTGATACCGGCACCGGTTGCGACTAACGTGTCAGCCGGCAGTTGCACCGCCTCAGGCGCAATTCGGTACACGCTCTGCTGCACGCTGGCCATCTGATGCACGATGCGCGCATCCGTCGCCAAGTTCTCATTCGTGATGAACAACCGCTCCGACAAGGTCTCACCCACCATCGTCGCACCATAAGTAACAAATAATGCGGGCAATAACACCGCACTGCGTACTCGTAACAGACGATTGACCTTGGCCTCTTCGGCTGTGGTTGCTGCTGTTTGTTCAGTCATTCTGGGCCCTCCTTCATCCGAAGCGAACAGCATGCGATGGCTGTCATTCGTTTTTTTGCTGCTATCGCTGCTACTGGTATCAGACGATGCCAGTGCTATCGATTGGCGATGATCGGTGACAGGTCTCGGCGGTCCTGGCGGCAACGCTGGCAATCGGCTACCTGCGTTTAGCGTACGTGACAGCCGTAAAGCCTCGAGGTGATCACGGATGCACTTCGTTCGGTTACGCACCGCGCCCATACGACCTTTGATGACAGTCACAGCTTCGACGGCGGTGGCGTCCTCGGATGCTTCGCTGTCAAAGGCGCGACGATCATCAACGAGATGCTTGGCCGACGGTGGCGCATCGGCGTCATTCAGTGCCTGAGCTTGCCCTGACATGCCCGCGTCCTGCCAGTGATGCGCATCACTCCGTATCTTGGCGTCGCGCATATCAGAACCTAGCAGCGCACCAGCAGCATCCTTCGCTGTGCGCAGGTCAGCCAGACCCTCAGCATCCATCGCCGTGCGGGTGTCTACCAGTCCTTGGCCGTCGACTGCTTTGCGCAGATCACTCGGCCCGCGGCCATCGACCTCGGTACGCAAATCGCTCTCACCTGCGCCATCAACGGCGGTACGCAGATCGTTTGGGCCATTGCCATCATTGAGTGCGCGCCTGTCTGCGCCAGAGCGTGTGTCCGTGGCTGCACGCCCGGTCGCTGGGCCTTCACGGTCGGTCGCGGTGCGCACATCCTTCGCACCGTCGGCATCGGCGATTGATCGTCTGTCAGCGGCGCCGCTGCCATCTTTGGCGGTACGAAGGTCGGAAGGTCCCTTACCATCGACGGTCGAACGCAAGTCGCTGGCTCCTGCACCATCGACCGTTGATCTCAGGTCCTTGGCACCTGATCCATCCTTGAGGGCACGCCGATCGGCAGGTCCTTTGGCTTTGGGTGAGATCGCATCGGCATCTGTCGCCTCGGCACGCGCCTGCTTCTCGATACCCGCGAGCGTGACATCGCCCTCGAATCCTTCCGATAGCCTGTTGATGTTGTCCTGCATCGTGTTGGAGATGCGGTTATCCAGCGGTGAATCACGCGTTTCGCCGGGACGACTCGCCGCGGCGGTTTGCCGCGCCGCCGATCGCTTTTCACCGGCCTCACCGGTCTCTTCTTCCCAGGTCCGCTTGCGTTCGAATACCACACCTTCTTCGCGCGGCTTGTTGCTGCGCGGCCCGATGGACGTCGCCGTTTTTTTCGGCGCTGATGCTCGCTGTGTGTCCGGCGGCAAGTCATTCTTCATGCGCATCGTGTTCAGGTAGCCATCAAGGCCACCCGCTTCCACGCCAAACGCCACCATAATGCGGCCCAGTAGCTCACGCTCGGCTGCCACGACTTGGCCATCGGACATCATCGCGTCACACGTATTGAGCAGGATGCACATGCGCTGCCGCTTATCGAGGATATCGACGGCGAGCGCAAGGAATTCCGGTGCGCGTACCTGGTTCACATAGCGCAGACTGGCTTTGAGCAGTGCCTGCGATCCGCCGATCGCTGCGCTGAGCCGTCCAATCTCCTCCGGAGCCATCTCACCATCGGCGGACATCATGTACAGCATCGACACCACCAAAGCCTTGGGCGGCGTCATCTCGTCCGTAGCTGCTGCAGCGTCGAAATCGCCGAGGACAGACGTTCTGCCTTTGGCAGCAATGGCGTCGAAATGTGGCTGGAAGGTTTGCTTCTTCTGACCGAAGGCACCAAGCATCCGGTCGAATAGTGCCAGTTCGATCTTTTGTAACTCGCCATCGGCCATCAAGGAATCGGCGACATTGATCAGCAGGCAATGACGCGCGCTCTCGTCGAGCAGCGGTGCGGCGTCGCGCAGAAAGGTGTCGACGTCATGCAATTGCGCGTAGGCGACGGCACGCTGCAGAATGGGGCCGTCAGCGCCGATGACAGATTGCAGCTGGCTGACTTCGCGATCGGAGATATCACCATCCGCCGCCATCATGTACAGAATGGCAGTGACTACGGACAGGTAAGGTGTGAGGCGGACATCCTGACCAGGCAATGGATGCCCCTCCCCGGTTCCTAGGGTGGTGCGCAGCGCCTTGAACAGATCAGGTGATCCCATGGCCTATCCCGCGCCACGGCTTGGTGGAATGCATTCCATGCTTAGGAATGTACGCCTGCCCTAAGGGGCAAGAGATGACAATCGTGTAATGCAAAGAAAGCATTACACGATTGTCATGGAGGGCCTATCTCGTTAGCAGGCACTTCCAGTGAAAGATCCAGATATTCAGGATACTTTTAAATAAAATTACATTGATGTAATCAAATTGCACCAGAATCACTCTAAGATGATGGGGCAAATACACGGCTCAGTGCCGCCGACACCTGTCCGCCAACCATGCCACAGACCACTTACAAAGTACTGCTGATCGAGGACGAGATCCGCATTGCCGAATTCGTGGTCCCGGCTTTGGTCGCCGCTGGCTTCGAGGTCAGCCACATGAAAGACGGCGCCAGCGGGCTGGCTGCAATCCTGACCGATGAGCATGACCTGGTCTTGCTCGACGTGATGCTGCCAGTGATGGACGGCTTCGAAGTGCTCTCCAAGGTCCGGCAGACGGGCAATGCAATACCGGTCATTGTGCTCAGCGCACGAGGCGAGTTGCCCGACCGCCTGCAGGGCTTCCAGATTGGCGCTGACGACTACCTACCCAAACCGTTCTTCGTCGAAGAACTGATCGCTCGTGTCCGTGCGCTGATGGCTCGCAAGCGCGGCAATGACTCCTTCGAAATTGCGCTCGGCGACCTGACTCTGAATAAGCTCAATCATCAGGTCGACTGGCGCGGCACGGTCGCCACCCTGAGCCAGCGGGAATTCAGTCTGGTGGAGTGCCTGATGCGCTCGCCTGATCGAATCTTTTCACGTCAGCAGATTTTAAAAACTGTCTGGGGCATCAACTTTGATCCGGAGACTAACGTGGTCGACGTCTGCATCCAGCGTATCCGAAAGAAGCTGAATCGGCAGTCGCGTGATGGAAAATTGTTCCCGATCGAGACGATACGTGGCGTCGGTTATCGCTTCCGCCAAGAGG